>JAMOQV010000243.1 GCA_027068615.1 Helicobacteraceae bacterium
TAGTGGAAAACAGGATAGATTTTAAGTTTACACAAACACCTGAGGACTTTGTAGTTGATGAAGTTAGTAATTATGAATTTAAAGGTAGTGGAAATTTTTTGATACTACATATAAAAAAAGTTGAATATACCACATGGGATATGGTGGCTACTTTTGCAGATTTTTTAAGAATACCAGCACAAAAGATAGGTTATGCAGGTTTAAAAGATAAACATGCAACAACAACTCAGTATATATCAGTAGATGCTAGACATGAAAAAACATTAAAAAAGTTTAAAAATAAAGATATTAAAATCTTAAATACTTATAGACATAATAAACCTATAAGAATGGGGGATTTAAAAGGTAATAGATTTACAATAAATCTAAGAGAGATAACAAATATAGAAGCAGGTCAAATTGAAAAGATAGCAAGAAAAACTGCTCGTGATGGTTTACCTAACTATTTTGGTTATCAAAGGTTTGGTAGAGATGGAGACAGTTTATCTCAAGCAAATGAGATGATAAACGGAGATTTACATATAGCAGATGCTAAAGTTAAAAACTTTTTAGTTTCTATATATCAAAGTGAATTTTTTAACAGATGGTTAAGAGAAAGAGTTGTAAAAAGTAGAGAAGAAAATGATGGTAAGTTTCAGGTACTAGATGGGGATCTGTTTGCTAGTAAAGGTGTTGTCTCTGGGTTGCTTTGCGGTAGAGGTGTCAAAAGAGCCACTTTAGAAGCAAGAGAGATAGAAAAAAAGTATGATGATGAATTTTTACAAGAAAAAGGCTATAGACGGGAAGCTTTAGTATTTCCACAAGATGTTGTTTGTAACTATGTAAAAAAACAAACAATGTTAAATATAAGTTTTTTTCTACCTAAAGGTTCTTATGCTACTGTGTTTTTAGAAAGTATTGCAGGTAAAAACTATACTTATAAAGATGTTAAAGCAAAATAGTAATCTACATTCATAATACTTTAATGGTAGTTTTAGTACAATACAGCAATTAATTTTGAGACAGGGAGTACACCTATGGGTGAATTATTCACATTTTTTGGTCTAGTATCTCACGATAAGACTTTTATCTACATGACACACATGCTTTTATCTGCTGGTATTGCTATACTACTAGTAAGATCAGCTATGAGTAATCTTCAGATGGTTCCAAAAGGAACTCAAAACCTTATGGAAGCTTATATAGCTGGTGTACTTAAGATGGGTACTGATGTTATGGGTAAAGAACAAGCTCGTCGTTTCTTACCACTTGTAGCTACTATTGGTTTATTTGTTGGTATCGCTAACTTAGTTGGTGTTGTACCTGGTTTTGAAGCTCCTACTGGATTTTTAGAGTTTGCACTTACTTTAGCTTTATCTGTTTTTGTTTACTATAATTATGTTGGTATAAAAGAACAAGGTGTTGTTAAATACTTCAAACACTTTTTAGGTCCAGTTTGGTGGTTATATTGGTTAATGTTCCCTATCGAAATAGTATCTCACTTTTCTCGTCTAGTATCACTTAGCTTCCGTTTATTTGGTAATGTTAAAGGTGATGATATGTTCTTGATGGTTATTCTTATGTTAGCTCCTTGGTTATTACCAATGATCCCTTTTGCACTTTTAACTTTTATGGCATTCTTACAAGCGTTTATATTTATGATGCTTACTTATGTTTATCTTGGTGGTGCAGTAGCTGTTGATGATCACTAATCAACTTTTCGATAGACTTTTAAACTTCTTACTTGGAGCATCGTGGGCAATTGTCCTTTTCGGTGCTCTTATCACTTTTAAAATATTTTCAATTTTTGGCTTTAGCTTATCTATATTTGTAACAATTACATTTATATTTGTTTCTTTGTTTATGGTATTGGTTTTAGATGCATTTGTTGTAAATAGAGCTAAACTAGAAGAGATGAAGAAACAAACTGAATATTTAAAAAGATTATCTGAGTCCAATGATAATAATAAATCTTAACAAGGAAGTTACCCTTGTTAAGTATTTATTTAATGTAAATCTGCATTAAGTTTTATCTCTCTAGTTGAGCGAGATGCTGTTATCTCACCAGTCATAGAGTTTTGTCTATAATGGATACCATAAAGTCCAGCTAATTGCTTACCTTTAAAAATCTCACCTTCCATTTTTAAGTTAGTATTTACCGCCATAATTTTTTCTAACTCAGCTGGTTGGATACCTATCTTTGTACCCTCAAGTATAGCTACACCTGCATCGATGATACAACCATCACCTAGTGGGATACCACAAACAGAGTTAGCACCTAAAAGACAGTTTTTACCAACACTTATAGGGTTACCATCAGTTCCACTAAGAACTCCAAGAATTGAAGCACCACCACCAACATCACTACCATCACCCACGATAGCAGAAGATGAGATACGACCCTCAACCATAACTGTTCCAGTTGTACCTGCATTGAAGTTTATATATGAAGCACCTGGCATTACAGTAGTTCCACCAGCTAGTTGAGCTCCAAAGCGAACTTTTGAAGTATCTAAGATACGAGTGTTATCAGCTGGGATGATATGTTGTAAAAATCTTGGGAATTTATCTACAAAGTCGATATGTGGGTATTCATTTGCTAGTTTTAATTCTATCTCAAACTCTCTTAAGTAGTCTAGCTCGATTGGTTGTCCATTTGACCATGCAACATTTGGTAATGCTCCAAAAGCACCATTTAGGTTAATCTCTCTTAAACCTACTTTAGCTTGAGAGATAGCATATAGTTTAAGATAAGCTGATTCAACACTCTCAACTGCAC
>JAMOQV010000244.1 GCA_027068615.1 Helicobacteraceae bacterium
AAGTTTGTCCTGCAGGTTGGACTAAAGGTGATGAAGGTATGAAACCAACAGCTGATGGTGTTGCTGAGTATCTTGCAGACCACGAAAAAGAGTTATAAAAAACTCTTTATTATCCCCCCTACTTGGGGATATTCTTTCCCCTTACAAAATCCAAAGCTTTATGATTTACAAATGCCAAAGAGTGCCATTGTTTTTTAGGTGCTATAAGATTTAATCTCTTAGGATTAGAACATCTTGATAATGCAACATAAAACTGTGATGGTGCAAAAATCTCGTTGGTCTCGATTATCAAATCTTCTATACTCATACCTTGTGATTTGTGTATTGTTATTGCAAATGCTAATTTTATCGGATATTGATATATAGTAAAAACCTCTTCCTCAAAAAACTCTTTTTCACCATCTATATCTTTTTCAATCCATTTTGTTTTACTTTGAGCTACACTATCTAGTTTTATAATCTTACCATCATTTTTTTGTATATAAAGATATTCATCATCTACATTTACAACTCTACCTTTTTCACCATTAAAATAATTCCATGAATTTCTAGTAAAAAGGACAGGAACATCTATTTTTAACTCCAATTTTCTTTCTATCCTTGCATCCTCCATAAACCGTTGTATATCTTTATCTGTAATATTTTTTTGATGTTTAATAATCTTTGCTTCTTTTATAAAAAGTTCACTATCTATAAATGAAAGTTGCTTTTTATTGTGTAAAGATGCAGAAATATTTTTACCAAAAAGAAAAGTAAATTCATTTAAACACTCTGGAATAGGTCTTATATATTCATTTAGTTTGTTATGTGTATTTTCATCAATCTGAGCAAATCTAACACTATTTAAAAGCTTTATAAAATCTGTATCTCTAGTTCTATATATATGAGTTAATTCAACAGTATAAAAATCAAATCTTTTCCAAGCAGATGATTCAAATGCGAATTTAACCTCACTAAAAGACCTTGTTATAGGTGGAAGTTGTAAAAAATCACCAACTACTAAGATAGCACCATTAAACTCAGAACTAATAAGTCTATACTCTATCATCTCAAGTAAAGTATCACTAACCATAGATATCTCATCTATGATAAGCAAATCCATACTTTTTATAAGTTTTTTAATCTTTTTTGATGTTTCTAATTTACCTTTTTTTTCTAATTCATCAAGATTTGAAACTATCCCTAAGTCAAAAAAACTATGTAAAGTTTGCCCACCTATAAGTGTTGCAGCCATTCCAGTTGAAGCAAGTTTTACAACTTTTTTAGCTTCATCTTCGAAATATTTTATAATTTGGTTTGTTAAAGTTGTTTTTCCAACACCTGCTCCACCTGTTAAAAAAACATTATTACTCATTGTTAATTTTTTTATTATCATATCTAGGTAATTCATATATTAATTTTACCTAATTATGTTAAAATTTCATAAAAAATTTGAAGGTCTTTTAATGAGTGACAGAGTACTAATAATAGAAAATGATAAAAAACTAGCAGAGTTAATAGCTCAAAAACTTCAAACAGAATTAGAAATAGAAACTGATATAGCGTATAATTTTTCTGAAGCTAAATTATTTTTAAAAGCTTATGATTATTTTTTAACATTAGTTGATTCAAATCTACCTGATGCACCAAATGGTGAAGTTATAGATTATGCATTATCAAAAGAAAAAAAAGTAATAGTTTTAAGTGGAAGCACAAGTAGAGAATTTAAAAAAGAAATTATACAAAAAAAGATAATAGATTATATTTCAAAAAATGATAACAATGATGTTAGTTATATAATACATAAAGTTATGAGACTTCAAAAAAATAGAAATAACACTATTCTTGTTGTAGATGATTCAATGGTCTATAGAAAACAACTACAAAATATGTTAGAAAATCTATTTTATAAAGTAATAACTGTTGCACATGGAGAGGAAGCATTAGGTATATTAGAAGTAAAACCAGAAATATCATTAGTAGTTACTGACTACAATATGCCAGTAATGGATGGACTTGAACTAACTTCTGAAATAAGAAAAAAATACGATAAGACTGATTTGGCGATTATAGCATTATCATCAAATGAAAATGAAGACATAAATGCTTTATTTTTAAAAGAAGGTGCAAATGACTATATAAGAAAACCTTTTTCTAAAGAAGAATTTAGCTGTAGAATAGATAACACAATTGAAGCTATAGAAAATATCCAGATAGTGATGAATCATGCAAATAGAGACTTTTTAACAGGTCTTTATAATCGTAGATTTTTCTACCAATATATGTTTGAATATGAAAAAGAAGCTAAAGAATTAGGAGAACATTTTTCAATAGCAATGATAAGGATAGATAAATTAGATGATATAAAAGTAAAATATGGAACAGATATAGCTCAAAAAGTAACTATACATATATCAAATATACTTACTTCTACAACAAGTTATCAAGATTTAGTATCTATATTTTCAGATGAAACATTCTGTATAATCTTAAAAAATACAAATCAAGAAACATCCTTATCAATAGCACAAAGATTACAAAGTGAAGTACAAAAAGCTGTATTGTTAGATAATAATCGAGAACCAATTAACTTATCTATATCAATAGCTGTTGTTTATCATCAAGAAGATAGTATAGAAGATAGTCTAGATAATGCTGATATGCTATTATATAAATCTAAAGAACAAGGTATCAATCAATTAGTTTATTAAATCTAATTTTTCCAAACGGGATAATCTTTTTATCTCGTATTCTCTTTTTAAAGCA
>JAMOQV010000245.1 GCA_027068615.1 Helicobacteraceae bacterium
TAAAGCTCTTGTAACAATAAAAGTTTCTAAAGAAAAAAAGATTCTAATATCTCAAAATTTTGAAACTAGAAAAAATAAATTAATGGTAAAATCAGATAATTAAACAAGAGAGTATAAAAGATTTCAATAATCTATGACTCTCTAAATTTAAAATTTTTAACAGTTTATAATTTCTACTTTTATAACCTGAGTTCGACAATAGAATGCCCAAAGATAGGGTAAATAAATGGTGAGATTTTAAAAAATATACTCGAAAACCTAGCCGTAGCTAAGTTGAGAGGATAATTTTTAAAAGATTGCCGTTTAGTTGCCCTATATTTGGGTGTTTTTATTGTCGAACTCAGGTTTATAGATTTAAAAGCAGCTGTTAATATAATGTCATCACATTTATCACCAAAGAGTGCATTTATCTTTGAAGATTCATGATGAAATGTTGTAAAAAGTGTTTTTGGTTGAACTTTATCTGTAAAATTTATGAATTTAGATTATCGTAACATCAGGTTCTAAGTTTTTTATCGCTTTGTCTATCTTGTTGATATTTGGATGGATATGTGCTATATAGCTTTGATGCTACCCTCAAGCATAATTAGGCACTTTTTAAAACAGTAGGAATCTCAATCTCATGGTTATTTGTTTTGATATTTAGTATCTCAACTGCTACTATCTCATCTTTTTTATTATAATCAACAATAACATCATTTTCTATCTCTTGACTTTCTATGATTTTATCATTTGAGAATTTAACATAAATAGTATCAGTTTCATTATCGTATTGAATTTTCATTTACAACCCTTTTTTCTCATATTTCTATCAAAATAAGCTGTTATTACAACAAATGTTATTGGATTTAGAACAACTTTTAAACAACGGCTTTCATTTTCCATAATTGTACTAAAAAAATGCATCTCATTTGAAGAAATTATATCTTTTCTTGTTGGATTATTCAACACATAATCAATCCATTTTAAAGATATATCTCTACTTTCAATAACATCTAAAGCATGTTTACTTAACTTATAATTCATATTTTCATTATATCATATTAGCAGTTTATAACTTCCACTTTGATAGATTTAAAAGCAGCCGTTAATATGATGTCATCACACTTATCACCAAAGAGTGCATTTATCTTTGAAGATGCATGGTGAAATGTTGTAAAAAGTGTTTTTGGTTGAACTTTATCTGTAAACTTTACAATTAGTGGAGTTGTCTCTCCAAACTCAGTTTTAAGTATAACTCTCTCACTTGTAAAATCTTTTGCATCATCTTCATTTACAAGAAGTATATCTTCATCATATCTTTTGTTTAAACTCTCACTTTGTTTTGTTTGTGCTGAGTTGTTGTAGTGTGCTAGTGTTCTTCCTGTTGTTAGATGATAACCTGTTAGTTTGTTAGTTGTTATCTCCTCTATCATCCCACGAAGTTTGTATTGGTAGTAATGAAACTCGCCTAGTCCATCATCTGTTCTAAAATCTAGTTGATGTAATATCGGGGTATCTTCAGTATGAACTGGCCATTGAAGACCCCTTTTTCTATGTTTTTCAAGGCGATGATAATCTGCTCCTGAAAATCTTCTATAAGCTACTTTTTGAACTTCACTCCAAACATCTTTGCTTGATTTGTAGTTGTATTTACCCTCTAGTTTATTTTCAATCATCTGTAAAACTTCCCAGTCATCTGGTAGATCTGAGTGAACAAGTGGTTGAGATAGATGTAATCTTCTCATAGCATTTACATAAACACCAGTTTTTTCATAAGCTGATTTTACACCTATAACTATATCTGCTTTTTTAGCGATATCTGTCATAAATAACTCTTGAACCATTATAAGTTCTAAGTTTTGTATCGCTTTGTCTATCTTGTTGATATTTGGATGGATATGTGTTATATCTTCACCCATATTTAGTACAGCTTTGATGCTACCCTCAAGCATACCATCAACCAACTGAGGTGTCATAAGACCCACCTCTTTAGGCTCTTGATAATCAGGTGCAAAATATGGAAGCATCCCCATATCACAAGTTCCTTGAACATTGTTTTGACCCCTTAGAGGCATAAGTCCAACTCCACTTTTACCAACATTTCCTGTCATAAGGGCTAGATGAACTATCGCCATAACAGCTTTTGAGCCATCAAGATGTTCAGTGATGCCAAGTCCCCAAAAAATCATAGACTTTTTAAGTGCATACTCTCTTGCTACTTTTCTTATCATTTTTGAAAGGTACTCATACCCCTCAATATTGTTAAAATAATCTGGATTAGCAAACTCATCATTTAGAATGCTCTTTTTAAACTCTGCAAAACCTTTTGTTCTATCTTCTATAAAACTCTCATCATATAACTCTTCATCTATGATGACATAAGCTAACATATTTAAAACAAGTAAGTTAGCTTCGTGTGGGATTATCGCTTTGTACTTTGAAAATCTATGAAGTTTTATCTCACGAACATCAAAAACGGCTAGATTATCATGTTCACGGGAAACATCGATGATGCGATTTGCTATGATGGGATGAGCTTCTGTTGTGTTTGAGCCTATCACTATCATAAATTCTGTATTGTATATATCATTATATGGATTTGTAGCTGCACCCTCTCCTATGGTTCTTTTCATACCACTAAGAGATGGAGAGTGACAAACTCTAGCACAGTTATCTACATGGGGAGAATTTAGTGTATGGCGAGTAAACTTTTGAAAAAGATATGAGCTTTCACACGATGTTCTAGCCCCACCGATGGAACAAACAGACTTACGACCATACTTTTCTTGAACCTCTTTAAGTTTCATAGCCGTAGCAGTTGTAGCACTATCTAAATCGGTTTCATACCAAACATCGTCTAACTCTTTTAAGTTTGAAGATATAGCATCTTTTATGGCAGGATTTTTATCTAAAAATACTTTTTTGATGCGAGGAGTGCGAACTCTATCATCAGAAGTAACAAAATCAAACCCATACTTACCTTTTATACAAAGTTTACCTTGAGAAACAACCCCATCAGGATGAGCAAAAATCTTTTTGATTTTGTTCTCTTTTATATCTACATCAGCAGCGATATCGCAACCAACCCCACAGTATGTACATACGCTATCTATTGTTTTTGTGTTTTGCATAAGTTTCTCTTATTGTTATAAATTTGACGAATATCTAAAATATGATTTAAACATAAAATAAAAAGCTATTGTATTAAAAGTAGAATTTACTAAATATATATCTTTTGAAGTAGTTAATTTTTTAATAAAATCATCAGTAAATTTTATATTTACAGTTTTTTCTATGATGTCAAAAGAAGCAGCTATAACTGCTCTATAATAGATATGATTATTACTTGTTTCTTCTATAAGAGATGTTCCTATAAAAATAACATCTCTTAAAAGTTCAACTTTTTGCATATTTACTTTTTTATCTATTTGATAATTTGCTAATTTTAACGATGCATTTTTTAAAGCTCTATTTAAATGTTGCTTATATAATTCTTTGTTAAGAGTTTCTTTATCTGTAAATTTATACAGTAATTTTATCGCTATTATATAATTGGTATTTATGATTGGCTTATTTTGATAATCATATTTACCCATCTATCAAAACTCCACAAAGTTTTGCAAGTCTCTTATGCCTTATCTTATCTTCATCGGTAAAATTATCTTCATCTATCTGTTTAGAATATCCTGTTAATTCAAGATTATTACCATTTTTATAATCACAAACTATATTTAATTCTTTTCCATTATCATCTAATTCTAGTTCTGCTTCTTTTAAAGCATTATCTATCATAAGTTCTAATTCTTTATCCGTCATAAACATAATTAATTCCTTATTAGACTATCCTAATCATAACAGGTTTAGAATTTACAAAATCTAAGGCTTCTAGCTCACTCATCATAGCTTGTATATCTTTTTCAACTGCTTTATGAGTTGATATAAGAAGATTTGCTGTTGTATCTGTTGTTGATTTTTGTATCATTGTTTCAACTGAGATGTTGTTTGTCTCGAAGATTTTTGTGATTTTTGCCAAAACTCCAGCTTTATCTGTTACATTTATACGAAGGTAGTATTTTGATTCTATCTTATCAGTTGATTTTAGAGTAAGTTTACCCTCCATTGGTCTATCAAACCCTAGCATTGGTGAACTTTTACCAGCTCTTGCTATGTCTATGATATTTGCTATAACTGCTGAAGCTGTTGCATCTCCACCAGCACCAGCACCATAGTAAAGTGTTTCACCAACTTTATCACCAACTACACTAACACCATTCATAACACCATCAATTTTTGCTATCATCTCATCTTTTGAGATTAAACAAGCATGAACTCTTAACTCAACTTCATTTCCATCTTTTTTAGCAATCCCTAGAAGTTTTATAGCATATCCAAACTCTTTTGCAAACTCTACATCTGCACTACTTACATTTTCAATCCCCTCGATAAGTATATCTTCAGGTTTAGCATCTATCCCATAAGCGATAGATGCAAGTATAAGAAGTTTATGAGCAGCATCAAAACCACCAACATCAAAAGTTGGATCAGCTTCTGCATAGCCTAATTCTTGTGCTTCTTTTAAGATGGCATCATAAGCTACACCCTCATTTGCCATCTTTGTCATCATATAGTTACAAGTACCATTTAAGATGCCCATCATAGATTCTATATGATTTGCACTTAAACCATCACGAAGAGCTGTAATTATAGGGATACCACCAGCAACAGCAGCTTCATACTCAAAAGCTTGTGTTTTTGCTAAGTCTTGAAGCTCGTAACGATGATATGCTAAAAGTGCTTTATTTGCAGTTACAACAGCCTTACCGTTTTGAAGTGCTTTTTTTACAACGGCATAAGGCTCTTCAACCCCACCCATAAGCTCAACAACTATATCTATCTCAGAATCATCTAATACATCATCAACATTATCAGTTATAATGATGTCTAAGCCTCTATCTTTTGCTAAGTTTTTTACAACTCCACTCTTTACTACTATCTCACGACCAGCACGAGCAGATATAACATCTGCATTATCTTTTAAGATTTTAGCTACACTTGTTCCTACTGTTCCAACACCTAAAATTCCGACTTTTATCATATCTTTTTCCATTTATTTTTTATTTTTTTCTATATATTCTTTGATAGAATCTGCTGAAATATTTAAAATATTTGCTATTTTTTCAATAGATAAATTAAGCTCTTTTATCATTTTAACAGCACTTTCTAACTGACCTTGAAGCAAACCTTGAGAAAGACCCTGTGAAAGACCCTGTGAAAGACCTCGCTCCATACCTATCTCATAACTTGGTAAATCTTGGTATCTAGTATCTCTTAACATATTTTCAACCTCTTTTATTTTAGACTTTAAATCTCTATTATCAGAGAGTGTTTCTAACATTAACATATAACGACTTAGTTTATATTCATCATCGCCACTAAGTTCAGTCAATCTTTTTAAGATATATTTTAACACCTCTATCTCATCTTTACCTTTAAAATCGCAAAGTATGCTTAAAACTAAAGCATCTGGAGTATCCATCTTTATAAATTTTTCACAATCTATATCGTGCATATCTATCAAATTGTATTTAAAAGATAAATTTTCATCTTTTATAGAGTTTTTCATAGAAAGTTTAGGTTTACCTATGTATATACAATACTGATTAATCTTATAATCTTCAAATTCACTTTTTATATCTGCATAATATCTAAGCATCCGTTTATGCATCGTTTTATCATTTGAGTTTTGAATCTCTATATGAAGTATCTCTTTTTTACCGTCTATATCACAAAGAGCAACAATATCTGCTTCTCTTTTTTCTATCCGTTTTAACTCTTTATCAACAAACTCTAAATCTTTTACATTTAACTCTAAGATATAGACTGCTATATCGATAGCTAGTGCTTTTATCGTTTCTTTTGAGACTATATCTTTTTTCATAGTAATTTAGTTAAATTGTTTTAAAAATGCTTTTATATTTTTTGCAGCTTGACGGATACGGTTATCATTTTCAATTAAAGCGATGCGAACATAGCCCTCTCCATACTCTCCAAAACCAATACCTGGTGCTACTGCAACTTGTGCTTCTGTTAGAAGTCTTTTTGAAAACTCCAAACTTCCTAAATGAGCTACACACTCTGGTAGTTTTGCCCAAACAAACATACTTGCTTGATTTCTTCTTATATGCCAACCAGCTCTGTGAAATGCTTCTATAAGTACATCTTGACGGTGGTCATACTTATCTGTTATATCTCTTACACATTGTTGATCACCATTTAGTGCTACTGTTGCAGCTACTTGTATCGGTGTAAACATACCATAATCTAACCACGATTTTATCTTTTGTAAAGCTCCGATTAGTCTAGGATTTCCTACAAAGAAACCAACTCTCCAACCTGCCATATTGTAAGATTTACTAAGTGTAAAAGACTCAACTGCTACATCTTTAGCACCCTCTACACTCATAATAGATGGTGTTTTATACCCACCAAATGTTATATCTCCATAAGCTATATCACTTATTACATAAAATCTTTTTTCTTTAGCCATAGCTACAAGACGAACATAGAAATCTTGTGTAACCGTTGCCGTTGTTGGATTATGTGGGAAGTTTACTAAAACATATTTTGGTTTAGGTGAACTCTCTTTAAAAACTCTCTCTAAATCTTCAAAAAATTTATCCTCTTTTACTTTGTAATCTTCATCAAACTCTATACCAAACTTGATAACATTTCCACCAGCAAGGATAAAACTATATTCATGAATTGGGTAAGTTGGATCTGGGACAACTGCTACATCCCCCGGGTTTGTGATAGCATAAGTAAGGTGTGCATAACCCTCTTTAGAACCCATAGTAGCCACACACTCTGTCATAGGATCTAAATCACAGTTATATCTTCTTTTATACCAATCAGCTATCGCCATCAAAAGTTTAGGAATACCTTTTGAGGTAGAATAACCATGAGTTTTTGTTTTTTGGGCTGATTCTACAAGTTTTGCACGGATATGCTCAGGTGTATCACCATCAGGATTACCCATAGAAAAGTCTATAACATCTTTTCCAGCTCGTCTCTCAGCCATTTTTATATCATTTACTTCTGCAAAAACATACTTTGGAAGTCTCTCTACTCTGTTAAATTTTATCTCATCAAACATCAAAATTCCTAAATTAAAAGTCTAATGCCATTTTAGCGAAATAAAGTTTATTTAGGAATAAGGATAAGTGGGTCTTTTACATTTTTAAGAGTATATAAATCAGATATTTTGATATAACTAGCTTGTATAGGTATATTTAATTTTATATATTTAGTCTTTTTATCTTTTTTTAACACCTTTATTAAATGTAAAGATTTATCATAGTAGGTTATATATGGATACCAACTATTTCTTCTAGTACTTTTTATCTCTAAAGTTGAAACACCCTCAACATTTAACCAATGTGCATATAAAGATCTTTTTAATACTATTTGAGAAAATCCGTAAAGGTCTTGAATATCCAAATAACCATCACTCATATCTATATTGTATGACCATTTTGTTGGAGATTCTCTTTTTATATCTACTATATCACAACCTCTTTTTAAAAGTTCTTGCTGAAATATAATGGGGTCTGTTGCATACTCAGAGTTTAAAGATATACTCCAAGTAAATTCTGATACATTTAAATTTGAAGATACTGTTACATATCTATAGTATCCTATCTCTCTTAATGTATCACTCATTATTTTTAAAAAAAACAGCGGAGAACCATTTGTTGTAAAACTAAGATTTAACTCTTGAGGCTTTTTAAAAAAAAGATTTAAAAGACCATTGTCTTTTAAAGTTTTTATAACTTTTACATTATCTATCTTATCTTGAGTATAAAAATTTTCAGATGGAGTAAATATAATATCTATAAAATCTTTATTTTGAGTATATATCTTTTCACCTATAAAAGATTTTATCTTTAAATCTAATAATTCATCTGAATATAGATTTACTAGTAAAAATGCTACGGTAAAAAAGATTTTTACCATTTAGAACCTTTATTTAGTTTTTTAAATTCTTTTAATGATATAGGTTTTAATTCCGCATCAATATATGAAAATCTTATCTTATCTCCAAAATCTTTCTTTTTGCCATCTATTTCAAATTCTATCTGATTATGTCCAAATAAAATTAGCCAATCTTTAGTAGAATTTAATTCTAAAGAATTTTTAACAACCAGTTGATGATGTTTATTATTGTCTATCTCTATATAACCAACCCATACTTTTGATTTTGGTAATATTTTTAAAGACTTAACAATTTTTTTCGGCTCTTTTTTCTCTTTTACTTGTTGAATCTCTTTTGCTTCTGCTACTTTTTTCTCTTCTTTAGGTTCATCTATATTTTTTGTTACATTTAAATCATCTGTTTTAATAATCTTTTTTGTTATATTTTCCTCTTGAACCACTTTTTCTTTTATATCTTCTATAAGTGCATTATCTACATTTTCATTTTCTACAGAAGAATCTTTTAAACTAAAATACAACGCTATTGCTAATACTAAAAATATAATTATATAGATAATAGTATTATTGCTGTTTTTTTTCTCTCTAACGGCTATAAATATCTCTTTGTTGTCATTATCAGAGCCTGAAAATTGATCAAAATAATTATTTGCACTATCCCTTATATCAGATAAATCAACTTTATATTCTCTCTCAAGGATAGATATAAATCCTATAATCTGCACTTTATTTAAATCTTCAAAACTATTGTGTAAAATAGCTTGAATATGCCCTTTTGGTACATGAGTTTGTTCATGTATCTTTTGAGCGCCTATCTCTTTTAATTTATCTATACCACTATTCATATCTCATCCTATCCATCAAAATAGCCCCAGCAACACTAACATTTAGTGAATCAAATTTATGCGACATCTTTATACTTACAACTTTATCTATCTTAGACATAACTCTTGAACTAAGTCCATCACCCTCGCTACCCATAACCAAAATCCTTTTTTGAGTTATCTCAGTTTCTCTTATATCACAACCACCCATATCTGCACCATAACTAGTAAAACCAGACATTTTAAAATCATTTAAAACATTATGGATATTATGTTCTATAGCCAACGGCATATCAAACAAAGCACCTGTACTAGTTCGAGCAACTCCCTCTAATGTAAGATTTTTAATCCCACAAACTACGATAGCATCAACACCAAGAGCATAAGCTGAACGAACCAATGCTCCGATATTTCCGATATCTGTTAGGTTTGATAAAACTAAGATAAAATCTTTATCAAAAAAAGATTTATAATCACTCAACTCATAATCTTCAACTTCTGCTAAAAAACCTTGATGATTAGCATTTTTAGTCATCTTTTGAGCAGCTTCATTTGGGATGCGTTTTACAACAAATCCCATTTTCATAAGTCTTGAATACTCTTTTTTTTCTAACTCTTTTGCTAGATATAGTGTTTTAATCTTATTTGGATGGTTTTGTATAACATAGTATATCGGTTGTTTTGCATAAATTAACATTTTATTATTTTACCTTAGTTTATCTAATGGAGAGTTAAAAGTCTTTGATAACAAGCTTTGGTATTTTCCCCTGTTATTTTTGAAATTAGTTTTGCTTGTTGTTTTTTTGGTATATCTAGTGAAAATATATCTTTTTGAGTTATTGCTGAAGAGTTTTGAGCTTTGTTGGCTTTAAACACTACAACCCATTCCCCTTTAAAGTTACCATCAAGTTTTTGAAGTATCTCAGATGCACTCCCTCTTAAATATCTTTGATATTTTTTAGTAAGCTCTTTTGCTAAAAATATCTCTTGATTTGGGGCATCTTGAGCCAACTCATTTAAAAGTTTCTCAAGTCTGTGTGGAGATTCATAAAGTACCGTTGTAAAACCGCTGTTTAATGCACTATTTAGAGATGAAGTTCTATCTTTACCTTTATGTGGTAAAAATCCCCAAAACAGCATCTGAGTCTCAACAAACCCACTAGCTACAAAAGCAGTTAAAACAGCATTTGCACCAGGAAGTACATCGTACTTAACACCATTTTTCAAGCAATAATCCACAAGCATCTGAGCTGGGTCACTAACACCAGGCATCCCAGCATCACTTACATAAACAACATTTGATTCAAAAAAAGATGTATCTAGTTTTTCAATAAAATGTTTTTCGTTGTGTGAGTGTAGAGATATAAACTCTTGATTTTCTTTTGGGGTTATTGAGTATCTTTCTTTTAAGATATGAAGAAGTTTTTTTGTAACTCTTGTATCTTCACACAAAAGCACATCAGCATCACAAAGAACTTCCATAGCTCTTAGTGATATATCGCCGATATTTCCAATCGGTGTTGGAACTAAACTAAGCAAAGTATATGATTACTTTTTAGCATAACGAGCATTGAATTTTTCAATTCTACCTGCTGTATCTACCATTCTTTCAGAACCTGTAAAGAAAGGGTGACATTCACTACAAATATCTACTCTCATAGTATCAGTTAAAGCTTTGTTTTGGAAGCTGTTTCCACATGCACAAGTTATAGTACAATCAACCATTTTAGGGTGTAAATCTTTTTTCATTTTTTTGCCTTTTGATACTCGTCTCGGTACGAATATCTATATATTTTTTAAATCCGTATGGGGGCAGATTTTAGAGTTGAAATTATAGCAAGATTTTCTTAAAAGAAAGTAGTTATTTAAAAAATGATATAATCAAAATACGGTTTCTGCTGTAAGCTTTATGCAACAGCGGGAACTGTCGCATAAGGTTTTAAGCAAATCATAAACCAAAAGGATGGTGATTTGCTATGCTTAAGATTGCACAACTTATCTTAAGAGCTATCATTGAGATATTCAAGTATCTCAATAATGAAAATAGCTAAAACTCAGAGAGGATTTATCCTCTCGTTATGCAAATTGTATCATAAAAAATCAAATCAATTTCTTAAAGCAAAATCTTACTAGCAACAGCTAAAACTGCACTCTCAGACCTCATAACCATAGGGTTATTCAGTCTAAATACATCTTGGGATGAAAGCAACTCTTTTTCATCTTGTGAAAAACCA
>JAMOQV010000246.1 GCA_027068615.1 Helicobacteraceae bacterium
AATTTCTTAAAGCAAAATCTTACTAGCAACAGCTAAAACTGCACTCTCAGACCTCATAACCATAGGGTTATTCAGTCTAAATACATCTTGGGATGAAAGCAACTCTTTTTCATCTTGTGAAAAACCACCCTCACAACCTATCAAAACAGTCTCAAAACCATCTGCATCTTTTAAGATAGTGTCACAAAAATCAAAAACTTTTGTATCTGGATACTTTGTTATAAACTCTTTTAGATTTTTACAACTATCAAACTCCATTTGTGATGTTCTTCCACATTGTTGAGAAGATGCATCTAAAATCCTCTCAAACCTTTTATAATCAAGTTTAAAGTTTTTTTGACTTCTATCACAATCTATAAAAGTGATTTTACTAACACCTATCTCATTTAATGATGCTAAAACCTTCTCAACAGATTTTGCATCTATCTTACACCAACCTATATGTAGGTTTTTAAAACTTTTTACCTCACAAATCGCCTCATCTATAAGTTCAAGTTCAAGAGTTCTGCCATCTAGTGAGATAACTTTATAAGAGTAAAGTTTTTTTATATCTTGCTTATTTCTAAAGTTTATAACATCATCTACACTATGTCTGCGAACTTTTACAAGGTACTTAAAAAGTTCACCTTTTATCTTTAGTGTTTGTTTTGAAGCATCATCACTAAGTATATATATCAATTCAAACTCCACATCCAAGCAGATATACTAATAACCATCGCAATCTCAATAGCAAAGATTTTAAATACAAATTTTTTATAATTTTCAAGTGCATCAACTGTTCTAGGATTTGTCCACTTAAGTTTTGAAGCTCTTTTGCCCTCTAGTGCCATTAAAGCTGTAACAAAAACTATCATAATTATATTTTCAACAGTAAAATCAAGATGTTTTGCAGCCATCATAACAACACCTGTAAAAAACACAACACCTATTGCTGTTCCAACTATAGGATTGAAAAGTCTCATCACTCTTGTATAGCTTCTTATATCTTTTGCATTTATAACAAACATAATATTTGCAAAGATAACACCAAGTACAAAAAATACTCCATAATTATGAGTAATTATACTCATACTATACATTTCATTCATTATAACCCTTGATTTTTTAAGTGGATTATATCATAAATTTATTTTTCCCATTCTATATAATTATGCCAAATCCCATTTAGACTAGGTTTTACATTTTTTATATCTTTATTTACAACTGTTATAGAGTTTGGTATATATAAAAAAAGATATGGATTATCATCTACTATGATTTTAAACATTTTTTTCCATAATCTTGATAACTCTTCTCGATCTACCATACTTTGCGACTTTTCTATCATCTTATCTAGTTTTTTATTTTTGTATCCAACTAGATTAAATCCACCCTTTTTATCGTTATCACTATGCCAAAAAAGGTATGGATCTGGGGTTGAAGATAGCCCCCAACCTAACAAAACAGCATCAAATTTATGTGGAAAAACCACCATATTTAAAAAAGCTTGCCACTCCATAACTCTTATCTTAACTTTAACACCAATTTTTTTTAACTGATACTGCAAAATCTCAACAGCATATGGTCTTATCGCACTTGAGTTTGATGTTACTATCTCAAAACTAAATGGATGATTTTTATCATAACCTGCATCTTTTAGTAACTGTTTTGCTTTTTGTATATTTTGTTGTGGTGCTTTTATATCATCATTAAAAGCTTTTGTTTTTGGTAAAAATGGTCCTGTACAAACTTTTGCATGTTTAAAAAACAAAATTTTTACTAGCTCATCTCTATCTATCGCTAAAGATAAAGCCTCTCTTACTCTAGCATCTTGAAACTTCTTTTTTCTTAGATTAAATCCTAAGTAAGTGTATGAATGGCTTATCTCTTCATATATATTGAATTTTTTAAAAAACTCTTTATCTAGTTGCCTTTCAAGTTGCATAGGTTCGATGCTACCAACATCCAAAGAACCCGACTTTAACATCAAAAACCGTGTCATAGAATCAGCTATGATATGAAAAGAGATTTTATCTATCTTAGGTTTTTTTTCAAAGTAATCCCCATTAGCACTAAGGATAATATCTTTTGAAAATTCAAGTTTTTCTAGTTTATATGCACCTGTACCTATTGGATGGGTATTAAACTTAGAGGTCATAAGGTTTTTCTCATCTTTTAGTATATGGTATGGAAGTATCCCCATCATCCAAGTCTCAAGAGCTTTAAAATAAGGCTTTTTATATACAACTTTTATAGTAAAATCATCCAAAGCCTCAACACTTTTTACAAACCTAAAACTAGAACTATATGGTGTAGCTATATTTGGAGAGATAATTGTTTTATATGTAAAAACAACATCATTAGCATCAAACTTAGCACCATCATGCCATAAAACATTTTTTTTGAGTTTGAAGATTAAAGTGGTATTGTTTTCAAAGTAAAACTTATCTGCTAAATCCCCTACTATATTTAAATCTTTATCATACTTTACAAGTCCATTAAACAAAAAACCAGCTATCTCAGAAGATGAAGAATCAGTAGCAAGTAAAGGGTTTAATCTCGATGGATTAGAGGAGGTTGCAAGATGCAAAGTTGATGCAAAAAGACTAAATGAAAAAAATAAAATAAGTGTAATTTCTTTTATCAAAATTTCACCACTTTTTTCTCTTTAATCTCAAGAAGTTCATCTAAATAATAAAAATATGTATCAACTAATGTTTTGTATGTTATTGAGGATTGTTGTTTTATAGCAGTTAAGTAATCATTCGCACTAACAAAACTATATATGAAAGTTAGAAATATAAATGTTTTTAGCATATTTATCCTAAATATATTTTTAGGCAAAGTTTAACATAAAATCGATATAAAAAGGGATAAAAAAGGATTACCAATGCAAAAAGCATTGATAATATTTGTAAACGAAAGTGATTAACGTTTTGAGAACTGGCGAGAACGACGAGCTTTTCTCTTACCTGGTTTTTTACGCTCAACAACACGAGCATCACGAGTCATCATACCCTCTGGTTTAAGGATAGCTTTGATACTTGGATCAAATGCTACTAAAGCACGAGAGATTCCGTGACGAAGTGCATCTGCTTGACCACCAAAACCACCACCTAAAGTAGTAGCTACGATATCAACTGATTCAGCTTGTTTAGAAAGAACTAGAGGTTGTTTAACACGAAGTTTCTTAGCTTCAAGTCCACCCAACCATGCATCTAGTGAAAGACCATTGATAGTGATTTTACCAGAACCTGGAGTTAACCATACTTTTGCGATAGACGCTTTACGACGACCTGTTGCATATATTTTAGTTGCCATTAGTCAATCCTTACTTAGCAAGTTGTGCAGTGTGAGGATGTTGGTCACCTGCATATATTTTTAATTTTTTAAGCATTTTTACACCAAGCTTAGTTTTAGGAAGCATACCACGAGTAGCTAGTTTATATAGTTTCTCAGGATTTTTCTCTAAAAGCTCAGTCATTTTTACACTTTTAGTTGAACCGAAGTAACCAGAGTGTGAAAAATATTCTTTATTTGCTATTTTACCAAGACCGTTAAATTTAGCCTTAGAAGCATTGATGATAACTACATAGTCACCACAATCTTTGTTTGGAGTAAAACATGGTTTATTTTTACCACGAAGTATAGTAGCTACTTCTGTAATCATACGACCAAAAGTTTTACCTTCTGCATCAATCAAAACCCATTTTTGATCGATTTGTTCTTCAGTTGCAATTTTTGTAAATTTCATTGACAGAACCTTTCATTTATTTGATAGTCGAAGTATAGCTTTATAAACTTATAAACGACTTAATTTATGGTTTTTTTAAGGTTTTAACTAGTGTTTTAAAATGTTTAAGTGTATAAAGTTTTAGTGTATCACTTTTTAATGATTTTAACTCACTTGAGAAACCTTTTTTAGATACTAGAACAAATATATCTGCTTCTATGTTCGCATCTTTACACATCTGTTGAAGTTTTGTAAGTTCTGATTTTTTCATCTTAGAGTTTGTGTATTTTGTAGTTCCAACTATGGTTTTTCCTGAAACTGTTTTTGCATAGATATCTATCTCTATATCTTTGTTCCAGTAGCTTCCAATCTCTGCTATCTTATCATCTGTAAAGTTTTGTTTTAAAAGCTCATAAGATAGTTGTGTAAAGATATAGTCGGTAAACTCTGCTTTATGGTTTTCATATCTTTTTTTAAACTCTTTAAACTCACCATCTTTGATGCCTTTAAATATAGGTGAAACAAAGGCAAACCAAAATCTTAAAAATGGCGAAGTAAATACAAGCTTATCATCTGCTTTATCTGCATCTACCCAGCTAGTTGATTTTTGTTTGGTTTTTTCAAGCTTCACAAGATTTAACTTTATAAGCTCATCAACAGCTTCTAAACCCTCTTTCTCACTTACTCTTGCTCTTTTAAAAGCTGAGTGTGTTCTTCTATCTCCTAGTGCGATGCCTGTAAGGATAGCATGAAGCAAAGGTCTGCCATCTGTTAATTCTGTTATATCTTCGTGTAGATACTTATACTTTTCAAGTATCTCATACTCTATAAGCTCATCTATGGGAAGATAATACTCTATATCGAAACTCTTACCACCAAATATGGCAAATCTTTCTATAACAGCTTCTATATCTTCATCTGGTTTTTGTTTATAAAACTCTTGGAATTGTTTTAGTAGGTTTGTATTTTTTTTCATAATGTATTATAACTTAATTCCAATCTATATTTTTATACTCTCATACTCAAA
>JAMOQV010000247.1 GCA_027068615.1 Helicobacteraceae bacterium
ATCTGTACTAAATGTTGGATATATATCTATAAAAGTATGTGGATGTGCAAAAAGTAAAATGGTGTTAAATAAAAAAAGTAGTAATTTCTTCATAAAATTTTATAAGCAATTTTTATTCCTTATTTTAATTAAGTCTTATCGTAACATCAGTTAGTATAAAAACCCAAACAACCAAAGAGGTATCTTATTACCAAAACCCACCTCTATATCATCAGCTACCACAAAGCTATTTTCTATATCTTTAATTTGCTTAAAACTTTTATCTTTTCCACCAACTTCTACTATAAACTTTTCATTTACTAAAAAATCACCAATTTTTGAGTATTTTATATCATTTACTTGGTTTGAGAAAAATTGTTCTCTTAGTGTGCCTACTTCTTGATTTTCACAATATGCAAAACTAAGATTTGTGTTATTTAGATATAGCTTACTTGGTTTTGAAAAGATTGTATCACCTTTTGTAGATGGTAGCACCCTTAAAAATATATCTCCTAAACTAAGATAGTGTATGTAAAGATACAATGTTTTTCTATTTATACCTATCTTTTGTGCTAAAGATGTTAAATTTAATTCATAAGGTTTTGAGTTACAGATATAGTGTATAAGCTGTTTTAGTTTTACTATATTGCTTGGTTCTATGTTAAATAACATAGGCAAATCACTCTCAACAACTGCATTTATGGTTTCTTCAAGTTTTAAGTAATAAGTATCTGGAGTTTCAAAGTAAAATGGATAATAACCAACTCTTAGGTACTCTTTAAAATACTGTAGAGGCTTTATCTCTTTTGTTATCTCTTTGGCTATGCTAATATGTGAAGTTAATATCTCTTGTAAGTTATAGTTTGAAAATTTTTTGTTTAGTTTTATTTCTAAAAACTCTCTAAAACTAAGCCCTTTTACTCTATATAAAATAGCTCTTCTACTTAGGTCTGCTTTTTTATGTTCTAGCACTATAGCACTACTTCCACTAAATATAACTTTTACATCTAAGAAATCATATATCTCTTTTAGTTCTATCTCAAAGTTTTTATATTTGTGTATTTCATCAATTACTAAAACTTTACCACCGATATTACTAAAAGTTTCTGCTATATCAAAAAGAGTTACTTCTTCACCTATGATACTATCTACACTAAAATAAAGTTTTTTTTCATCTTCTATATCAAGTGTATTTAGGTATTGAAGTAAAAAGGTAGTTTTTCCTATCCCTCTAGCTCCTATTATACCGACAAGTCTCTCTCGAAAATCAACTATATCAAAAAAATATCTTTCATATGTGATATTTCTTATCTTTTTTTGAATGTACTGATATTTTTTAAAGAGTTTTTCTATCATTTTAAGCCCTTTGTATATTATAGACAACAAAATTATAACATACTGTTTTCTCTATAATTCTTTTTTAATATAAAGAATTAGATTTTAGTATAAAAAGCCGAATAACCAAAGTGGTATTTTCTTATCATTTGTTGTAAAATCTATATCAACAGCTAAGAAACTGTTTTTTATATCTTTTATTTGTTTAAATGACTTCGATTTGCCACCCACTTCAAATATAGCATCACCTACTATAAAATCTCCAATATCACTATAATAGACCTCCTTAAAGCAGTTTATAAAAAATGTCTCTCTTACTACTCCTACATCTAGTTCAATATTTATTTTATTAGCATAAGTGCTTAAAATATTTGTATTTGAAAAAAGTAATTTTTGTGGTTTTTTAGAGAGTTTTTTTGATTTTTTTCTCATAGGTTTAAAGATGCCACTTTTATCTAATATCTGTAAATAGGTATTTAGAGTTGGTTCAGAGATTCCAAACTCTCTTGATAGTGCTGCTACATTTATAGTAAAAGGCTTATTTGAACTTGTTACAAAATAGATTAGCTTTTCAAAGATACTAATATGAGTATAATCAACCCTATTTAAAGATGGTATATCTTCATATATGATTTTATCCATAGCATTGTAAAGCTTGTTATCAAAGCTATCAATTCCTTCTATAAAAAAAGGATAAGCCCCATATTTTAAATACTCTTTAAAACTTGCATATAAATCTTTATGTTTAAAAACCAGCTCTTTAGATATATTACTACTATTTGATAAAATTTCATCAAGTGTAAATATAGAGAGTTTTATATCTTTAGTAAGTTCCAAATACTCCCTAAAACTTAAAGTATTCATCTGATGGATTACTACTCTTCTGCTCAAATCATATTTTTCATATAAAATATTAAGCATTGATGAACCACTAATGCGAATCTTTATATCTGGAAAACTATCATAAATATTTTTTATCTCTTGCGACCAATTTTTATACTTATGAACTTCATCTACAACAACAACTCTACCGCCTAGTATATAAAACTCATCAACCAAATCATAAAGTTTTGAGTTTGTAAACTCCACATCATCACCACTCATATATAAAGCTTTTTCATCTAGTAATTTTATATACTGATAAAGAAGTGTAGTTTTACCAACACCCCTAGCACCTATAAGTGCTATAAGCTTATTGTTTGAGTTTAATATATCTAAATATTTTACTCTTATGTATTTTGTAGTGATATTTGCTAGATTTAGTTCTTGCTTTCTTATGAAATAGTCTATATTCATCTTTAATCCTAAAATACTTTTTAGTATTTTAGCATAAGATTACTAAATATATTTAGATAGTTTAAATTTTAAAAAAACTTATTAAAGTATCTAATTTTAGCACAAAACATATA
>JAMOQV010000248.1 GCA_027068615.1 Helicobacteraceae bacterium
GGGCTCACAATATACTAGCTATATCCATACACAAACACTAAAAGATAATGGCATAATTATTTCGATGGATGGTAAAGGTAGAGCTACTGATAATATCTGTATTGAACGGTTCTGGAGAAGTGCTAAGAAGGTAACAAATATAAAAGTCTTTGTATAGTAAGTAAAATATTTAAACAACACTCTAATTTTAAATCTGATATAATTCGCATAAGAGTTTCGTGCTACCCCAGCGTGCTACTCAAAATGGTATAAAAATGTATAAAAAATATGAAAAAGGGTAGCTATAGGGTAGCACGATTTATAATATATTTGAAGAAAAGTTTAGAAAAGCTCCTAAAATAGGGCTTTATAGAGGATGGAAAATAGATGATTTTAATGATAGATAACTATGATAGTTTTACATATAATATAGTTCAGTACTGTAGAGAGTTGGGAGCTGATTTGAAGATTATACGAAATGATGAGATGAGTGTTGAGGAGATAGAAGCTTTAAAACCTGAAAAAATCATCATCTCTCCTGGTCCTGCGACACCTGATGATGCAGGTGTTACTCTTGAAGTTATAAAGTACTTTAAAGATAAACTTCCTATTTTAGGTATTTGTTTAGGGCACCAAAGTATTGCTCAAGTTTTTGGAGGGGAAGTTGTTCGTGCAAAACATATGATGCATGGTAAAACTTCATCAGTAAAAAGAGTTGGTATTTGTGAAGTTTTCAAGGATTTACCTCAAGAATTTATTGCTACTAGATATCACTCTTTGATAGTAGATAAAAACTCTATTGGTAAAGAGATTGTACCAACAGCATTTAGTATGGATGATGATGAGATAATGGCACTTCGTATAAAAGATAAACATATATATGGTATCCAGTTTCATCCAGAGTCTATTATGAGTGAATATGGACATGAGATGATAGGGAATTTTTTAAAGATATGATTTTAAGATACATCTTATTCCTACTTTTAGGGATAGATGCTTTTATACTTTTTTTTCAAACATCAGAGCTTTCTATATCATCTTTTGAAGCAAATATCCTCTATGGAGAAGCATCCCTTTTACAAATCATTATTAAAACTTCATTATATATATTTGGAAATAATGATTTTGCACTTAGATTGCCTATGATAGTGTTTCACTTTTTAAGTGTATTTCTACTTTACTTTATCTCTTTTAAGTATCTAAAGCATGAGAAAGATAGATTATGGCTTTTGCTTGTATTTATCCTTTTACCTGGTATCGTAAGTTCAGCATTACAGGTAAATATGGCTGGTATATTGATATTTGCATTATTTTTATTTGTATATATTTATGAAAAATTTGGTCTAAAACCTATATATATTTTTATGGTAGGATACTCTTTTATAGATGGTAGTTTTTTATATCTAGCTTTATCTATGATATTTTTTTCTTATCATATAAAAGATAAAATTCTTTTTATTGTAAGTTTGTTCTCTATGGTTATATCATTGTATATTTATGGGATAAATGCTCATGGTCTTCCTTCTGGACACTTACTAGATGCTTTTGGTGTTTATTTTGCTATTTTTTCACCTATTGTTTTTATATATATTTTTTATATTTTATATAAAAAATTTTATACTAAAGATATAGATATTTTATGGTTTATGTCATTTATACCTCTTGTGTTTTCATTATTACTTTCTCTTAGACAAAGAGTTGAACTTGATGAATTTGCACCGTATATAATGTTAGCATTACCTTTGAGTGCAAAAGTATTTTCTGAAGCATATAGAGTTCGTTTAAAGATATTTCGTAAGAATTATAAGCTGATATTTGTTATATCTTTAGTATTTCTATTTTTTAACTATTTTGTAGTTGTTTTTAATAAAGAGTTGTATAAAGTTATACAACATCCTAAAAAACATTTTGCTTATAAAATGTATATAGCCAAAGAATTGGCACAAAGATTAAAAGAACTAAATATAGATTGTATAGATACTTACGATAGTTTATCTAACAGATTGGATTTTTATGGCATCAAAAAATGTAATAAATTCTCTTTAAATGAGATAGCTTTGGATGATAATGATGAAGCTAATGTAACTATAAGTTACAAAAGTGTTGATGTATATAAGGCTACTGTTACTAAAGTAAACAATAAATAAAACTATTAACTATTAACTATAACCCTTTATATGCATTTATTTAAGATATGTTAGAATGGTTTTCAAACTTTAAAATAGGGAGTTTCTATGGCTCAAAAAGCGATACGAGAATATGATGCTAAGTCGATCTTAGCAAAACACTGGGATAAGTATTTTCCAAACTTTACTTATGCATACGAAACAGTTTTAGTTCGTAATGGATCAGAACTTAAAGAGGCTGCAAAAGAGAAATCTTGGTTAAAAGAAAAAGCATTAGTTGCTAAACCAGATATGTTATTTGGTAAGCGTGGTAAAAATGATTTAGTTCTTTTTAAAGATACTAAACCAGGTGATGTTTCTTTAGAAAAAGCAGCACAGTGGATAGATGAAAAATCTTCAACTGAGCAAAAAGTATATTTTTCATTTGATGGTGATACTCCTACTGGTGAACCAAGTGTTGATAAATTAACTCACTTCATAGTTGAGCCATTTACTCCACATGAACAATCTGAAGAATACTATGTTTCTGCTACTTGTGTAGGTGACAATGATGTTATCTATATGTCTGCTGAGGGTGGAATGGAAGTTGAAGAGGGTTGGGATGA
>JAMOQV010000249.1 GCA_027068615.1 Helicobacteraceae bacterium
TTAGAGATATAAGAAATATACTTGCATCACCTTTTGTAAACTTCTCTATCGCTTCTTCTCTTTTTGTTGTACTTCCTGTTAGTTTTGTATAGTTTATAGATTTGGATACTATTTTTTCCTCTATGATAGCTAACATAGATGTAAATTGTGAAAAAACTAAAATCTTTCTACCCTCTTGAAGTAGCTCATCTACTAAATCTAAAAACAGTTCTAGTTTTGCACTATCTTTTACTTTTTGAGCCTCTTTTATTTTAAGTAAACTAGGGTCACAACAAACTTGTCTTAGTTTTAGTAAAGCATCAAGCATAGTTATATGTGAAGATGCAAGACCTTTACTCTCAACTGCTTGTTTTACTTTCTCCTCCATCGCTACCCTTACTGACTCATAAAGTGCTGATTGTTTGTTTTCAAACTGAGTGTATTTGATAATCTCATTTTTTGCTGGTAACTCTGATGCTACCAACTCTTTTGTTCTTCTTATCATAAAAGGTTTTATCCGTTTGTTTAGAAGTTCTTGTCTGCTAAAATTATGCTCTTTTTCTATAGGTGTTTGGTAGTATGTCTTAAAAAAACTAAGACTATCTAAAAACCCTGGCATCAAAAAGCTAAATATACTCCACAACTCTCCTAAATGATTTTCAATAGGTGTTCCACTTAGTGCAAGTCTATGTTCACTTTTAAACTCTTTTATAGCTACTGCCATCTTTGTTTTTGGATTTTTAATCTTTTGGGCTTCATCAAGTATGATATAGCTAAATTTTAACTTATCAAATTTCTCTTTATCTCTTATGATTAGTGCATAAGTTGTTAGTAAAATATCGTTATCTTTTATGTACTCAAATCTCTCAGCCCTATCGTTTCCATGCAGAGATAAAACACTCAAATTTGGAGTAAATTTTTTAGCTTCATTTTTCCAGTTGGCTATTAAAGATGTTGGCATCACTATTAAAACTGGTTTTTTAAGTTTTTTATCCTCTTTTAGTTTTGAGAGGTGTGCTAGAGTTTGTATGGTTTTTCCAAGCCCCATATCATCAGCTAAGATGCCACTAAATCTAAACTCATAAAGAAAATTTAACCAATTTAGTCCATCTTGTTGATACTCTCTTAAAGTTGCATTTAAAGCCTTTGGTGGTTTAACTTTTTTGATGCCTTTAAAATCTTTTAGTTTTTTAGAGAGTTCTAGTATCTCTTTTGAACCTCTCCAGATGATGCCATCATCTAAATTCGCTATAAGGTGGGCATCAAATCCTCCTACTTTTAGATTGTCATCATTATCTTTTTTATCCATTAACTCTATGATGGTTTTTATAATAGGTGATATCTGCTTAGTAGCTACCTCTACAAAATGGTTCTCTTCAACTTCTATATTAACATACTCTGGCATCGATTCTAAGTTATCAAACTCATTTATGATGCCTGTTACAAGTGGTGCTATGGGTTGGCTTTTACCATCAAACTCTAAGTTAAAAGATAATGAAAACCAATCATTTTCATTTTCACTCTCAACTACTACCTCTGAGTTAGCTTCAAACTTCATCTCAAAATCATCTACATTTTTTATCTGCCAACCATCATCTTCAAGCTCTTGTAGATGTGTAGTTTGAAACTCTTTAAATACTTTTAACTGTTGTTGTTTGTTTTGTTCTTTAAGCTCAACTTTTATATCGTTATCTACCACTTCAACATCAAAACCAAAACTCTCTATCTTCTTTTTTGCATCCTCTTCAAAATCCAAATCTCTTTTTAACTCTACCTTTGTATCTTCTTCATAAAAAAAGTTTTGTTTTTGTTTTGGCTCATACTTAACACTAAAACCATCATAATTAAAATCAACTCTAAAAGATGTGGAACTTAGATGCAGTTGTGGTATCGGTGCTTTAGATATAACTTTTGTTTTTATACCTTTTGGTGTTTTTATCTCAAGAGTTGGTAATTTTTTACCTATATTTTTATAAACTTTTCCAACATCTTCTTTAGCTATTTTTGGAGCTTTTTTTAGTTTTTTATAAAACTCAACATCCAAATCCAACTCTTGAATAAAGTTATTTTGTATATCTAATATATATGCTGGTTTTGTATCAAAAACTTTATAGTTTTTACCTATGTTTAGCTTTAAGCTATACTCACCTTTGTAGAGTTTAAACTCAAGTTCTGGTTTAAGGATGCCATCTTTTAAACTTAGTGGTTCTTTGCACTCATCATAAAAACATCTGTTAGTTTGTAAAATCTCTTTTAACAAAACTGCTCCAAATGCACCTTTGAACTTTTTAGTAGAAGCGCCCCATCTACTAAAATCTATATTTTGTGCTAACTCTGCTATCTCGTTATCTACTTCGTTTTTAATATCTCTATAGTAGTAACTATCTACAAAATTATACCCATCTAGTTGAGTTCCTTTTCCAAGTTCACCACTTTTTAGATACTTAGATTTATAAAATTTTAACTCATCCTTACCCCTATCTTTACCAAAGAGTCTGTAGGTTATAAAGTATTCTTTTTGTTCATCTATATAATTATCTTCATCTTCCTCTTCAAAACTATCTAGCCATTTATCTAAATCACTTTTTAAAGCTTTAGGTTGAGTTATAATTGCTTTTGTTTTACCATTGTGTATATATTCTAAACAAACAGCTACAACATGTTTGCAGTTATAGCCAACTGGACAACTACAATTACCAGTAATACTTA
>JAMOQV010000250.1 GCA_027068615.1 Helicobacteraceae bacterium
CCCTACTGAACCACAAAACCTAATAAAAGGAGACTCAATGATACACAGAATCATTGAAACTCTTAAGATTATTATATCAATTATTTCATTAATTGTAAATATCTTAAGATTAATTAGTGGGGATTAATCCCTCACTAACCTTTATTTGGTCGCATCAGCTTAACTAATCACTTAATATTAGAAGTTTATTGATAATAATTTAAATAAGTATAGGAGAAAAAAGAGTGATTAGTTAAGCTGGTGTAGTGGGAGGGTGCAACGAACACCCTCTTGAACCACAAAACCAATAAAAAGGAGTTTCAATGAAGAAGGTCATTGAAATTCTTAAGGTAATTATATCAATTATTTCATTAATTGTAAATATCTTAAGATTAATTAGTGGGGATTAACTCCTCACTAACCTTTATTTGGTCGCATCAGCTTAACTAATCACTCTTAAAATAAAAAATGATACTAAGTATAGAAAGTTCATGTGATGATAGTGCGATAGCTATCACCGAGATAAAAACAAAAAAACTGATATTTCATAAAAAAATCTCTCAAGAGATAGAACATAGTGTTTATGGTGGTGTAGTTCCAGAATTAGCTGCGAGGCTTCATGCAGAGGCACTTCCAAAGATACTAGAACAATGCAAACCCTATTTTGACAAGTTAAAAGCAGTGGCAGTTACTTCAACCCCAGGTTTAGCTGTTACACTTATTGAGGGTGTTACTATGGCTAAAGCGATAGCAATCTCGCTAAATATCCCTATCATTGGGGTAAATCATCTTATAGGGCATATATATTCGCTTTTTATAGAAAAAGAGACACAATTTCCTTTAACGGTTTTACTTGTCTCTGGTGGTCATACTCAGGTTATGGAAGTTAAAAGTTTAACAGAGATAAAAACAGTAGCAAAAAGTATGGATGATAGTTTTGGGGAAAGCTTTGATAAAGTAGCTAAGATGATGAATCTTGGTTACCCTGGTGGCCCAGCTATACAAGAACTTGCAAAAGATGGAGATAGACTAAAGTATAACTTTACAGTTCCACTTCATCAATCCCCACTTATAGCTTTTAGTTACTCTGGGCTTAAAAATGCTGTACGACTTGCTGTTTTAGATGCTAAAGAGGAGGATTATAAAGATATATCTGCTTCATTTGAGCATATTGCAACAAAGCATCTTACAATGAAGTTAAAAAAGTATTTTAAAACAAATCCACCTAAAAAGTTTGCCATAGTTGGTGGAGCATCTGCAAATCTTTACTTAAGAGGTGAGATAGAGAAGCTTTTACAACCATTTGGGGCTGAACTTCTTTTAAGTGAATTGCAGTATTGTTCAGATAACTCAGCTATGATAGGTCGTGTAGCTGTTGAGATGTATGAAAAAGAGATGTTTTCATCTGTAGATGAGTTAGATATATCACCAAAAAGTAGTTTATAAATAGTTATGAGAAACAATAAAATCTTAATCATTGATGATAGTAATCTTGTTATAAAATTAGTTAAAAAAGCTTTACTAACTAATGGTATAAATGGGTATAAATTTACAGAAAATTCTATCATAACAGCATCCAATGGGTTTTCTGCTATAGATGAGTTTTCAAAACCATACCATATTGAGTTTGTTATTACCGATGTGAATATGCCAGATATCAATGGTGATGAGATTATAGAAGTTTTAGAAGATACTCACAAATTAAAAGATACAAAAGTTATATTTATAACTACGAAAAATATTGCAAAAGATATATCAAAAGCAATATTAAAAAAATCTATGGGTGTTATATATAAACCATTTAACAATATAACATTCTCAAATCAGTTCAATTCACTTCTTAGTAAGAAAAATCGACATGATATTATTATAAAAAAGATTCAACAAAAACAGGTAAAACAAAAAGAAATCATACTAGATATATTAACAATGTTTTTTAAAAAAGAGCAAACTACATTGTTGTTAAAAAAAGATATTAATGAAGTATTACAAGAGTATATAACAGTAGATGAAGATGTAAATGATAATGAATTAGCATTTGTTGCTTACCATGTAGCAACAGAACTTATAAGTAAACATAACCTTGATTTAGATTTTAGATTGAAATCTTTTGAATGTGCTTTTTACAGAAAATTAAATAATTTTGGTGATTTTAGTAGTGATGAATTTTTTAATTTACACAAAAAATTTGAAAACAATATTTCTAAAGTAAAATCTTTAGATAATCATACAGATATTATAAAAATTTTATTTTCAAATATAGATATTTTGTTGGTTAGATTAAGTAAACAAATAGCTCTTTTCCCTCCTAAAAAGATAGATATGTTTTACCCTTATTTTGATGATATTGTAAGTGAATTTTCTAAACATGATTGTATGTATAAAGATAAAACTATAGTAATATTTTTTAAAAATTTAGAAGAACTAATAAGTTTTAAAGATTATATAACTGAATTTAAGTCTAAAAAAACTTTATATAAGGAGTTACCCATAGCAACTAAGGTTTTTATGAGATGCGAAACATCTTTTTCTAGTATAGTTTTTAAGATAGAAAGGATTATTCCATACTATGTTGGTTGGATAAATATGTACTTATGGAAACGATTTTTTGATTTGAAGATTTTTAATAATTATGTTGGTACAGATTTGTCAAATAGGTCTCCAAACCTCCAAAATATACTGTTAAAAA
>JAMOQV010000251.1 GCA_027068615.1 Helicobacteraceae bacterium
TCTCTGGAAGTATATAATCTGGTTTTTCACGACGGATAATCTCTAAAACTGCATCTTTGTCTTGCATATTTACAACATAACTACGATGTGCTACATGGTGTGCTGGAGCATTTTCATATCTATCTACTGCGATAGTCTCAAGCCCTAATCTTTGGGCTTCTATGATAACCTCTTTACCTAGCTCACCAGAGCCTAACAACATAACTTTTTTTGAATTTGATTTAAGTGGAGCAGAAAATTGCATATATAATTCCTCTAAATTTATTAGAAGAATTATATCGTATTTGATTTTAAGATAGACTAATCAGTTAATTTACATTTACCTAATGTAAGATTATCTTTATTTTTAGATATAGTTGCCTTTCCTATACCTTTTACTTTTGTAAGTTCGTTTATAGACTTAAAGCATTTTACAGATGTTCTATACTTTATGATAGCCTCTGCTTTTTTAGTCCCTATACCATTTAAAGATGCAAACTCTTTTGCTGTTGCATGGTTTATATCTACTGATGAAAATAAAACTGTTATACTTAAAAACAATGTTATTAAAAACTTCATATAACTTCCTTTTGATAGAATTTATTATATTTTAACTTTATATTAATAAAACTTAATTTAAATTCATATTTTTAATGGCTTGTAACCTTCACTCCAAGTATTTATAGTTGTACTACATAAAGATGTAAAATCTATTTTTTAAGACCGATTAATGTTTGTAGCATCTCGTCTGAGGTTGTAATGGTTTTACCATTTGCTTGATAACCCCTTTGAATGATGATTAATTGAGTAAGTGAACGGGACAAGTCAACATTAGATGCTTCAAGTGCTGATGATTGGATAAATCCACGACCAGATGTAGCAGCTGTACCGATAATAGGCTCACCTGAGTTGGCTGTTTGGTTAAAAAGATTTCCACCCTCTGTTGAGAGCCCTGCATTATTTGTAAATTTTGCCATACTTATTTGTGCTAATCCTAATGAACGACCATTTGAAAATGAACCAACTAAAGTACCACTTTGATCAATTCTAATCCCAACTAAATCCCCACCAGTATAACCATCTTGTGAAATTCCAGAAGTACCAGATGGATTATCAAAACTTGTCATACCATCAAATTTATTTGCACTACCTAAACTAAGGCTAATTTGTTGATTCGGTGCTGAACCATTATTTGCTGTAAAAGATAAACTTGGCGGATTATATGTAGCAAGAGAACCATCATTATTAAAACGGATAGAACCTTTTTTCTCATTTAAAGGGGAAAGGGTATCTATCTCAGATGGTTCAGGTACAGTTATAGTCATAGCCCATGTCGAACCAGTTGCAGGGTCAACTGATGTTTTTCTATACTCTGTTCTAATAGTGTGTTTAGAACCTAAAGAATCAAAAATATCAATAGAACTAGCATGTGTAGCAGCTTCAAAACCTTGAGAATAAACTTTACCAGTACTTCCAGCTGGAAGTACTGCATTCATAGAAGACATACTTTGAGTAAATCTTTCACTCTCTGTTATACCTCCACCAGAAACACTACTTGATGTAATAGATGTAACTTTTAGGTTCATATCATAATCACCATCATCTGAACCACCAGGATTTATAATCTCAAATTTACCCTCTTTAGTAACTCTTATCTCTATATTATTTTCATCAGTTGTACCATCACCGTCACCATCACCAACATGTCTAGCTTCTCTTTCCATAGCATATCTAAGATCTGATATAGTTGTAAAAGTTTTATTTTCGCCTGGTGTACTATTATTTCCAGTTGGATCGTATTGATACATATAAGCTGTTGTACCATTATCATCATCATCAGTATCTTTAAAACCACTATTTGTATTTGCAGCAACGATTCTAATATTATGAGAGGCTGTACTACTACTGTTATCATTGGTAAGAGTTAGTTTATTTGTGTCACTATCATAAGTTGCTGTAATACCAGTTTCAGAAGTTTTAGCATTAATCGCATTAGCATATCTTTCACCATTTTCATCTTGTGTTTCTGTACCATCAGCATCAGTTGTTTTAATTTGAACAGTATCACCATTATCAAGTTTAAATGTAATATCTAATTCATCATTAGAATTATCTCCATCATCACTACTAGCTTGAACTTCATTAGAAGCCGTTGCTGTTGCAGATTTAAAAGATATCCATACCCCTTGATCTTTTTGTAATGCAAATGCTTCACCATTTTCATTAAACATAACACCCATATCACCAGAAGGGATAGGATTGCCATTTTCATCTATAGCATCTCCTGTATTTACAGCAGGATTTTGTTCACTTGGCGGTGTTCCACTTGGAACTTCATAAGCTGGTGAAAAATTTTGAACTAAATCACCTGAATTTAGATTTGCTTTTATAACAACTTCACTAGTAGGTTTTGCTGGAGTTGTTAAACCAGGAGCTATATTTATATTTTCTATCGGTGCAGTTGAATCAACTTTCCCAGTATCTGGGTCTCTTACCCAACCTTGAGCAATAAAGCCATTATTATCAACAAAGTTTCCAGCTGCATCAAATTTAAAATCCCCAGAACGAGTGTAGTTATAAGTATTTCCTCCATCTGGAGATACTATAAAAAAACCATCACCCTGAATAGCCATATCTGTATTTTTATCTGAATTTTGCACTGACCCTTGTGAAAATATACGAGTCATAGAACTTATAGAAGTACCAAGTCCAACTTGAACAGGGTTTTTACCACCTAGCTCACCTTGTGGAGCTGTAGCTATGGCATTTGTCTGTGCTAAAAGATCTGAAAAATTTGCACGAGAATATTTATATCCAACTGTATTTACATTTGCTATATTATTTGATTCTACATCCATCGCAACTTGATGAGACTGTAGTCCAGCAACGCCAGAATAAAGTGATTTTAACATAAAAAATCCTTTAGATTTACCTTCATAAAAGTAAATTCATTTATTTAAGTAATCTAAAGCATTTATTGTTCCAAATATTAAGCATCCATTTGAAGTGCTTTTTGAATCATTTCATCTGCTGTTGTTATAGATTTTGAGTTAGCATCAAAAGCTCTTTGCATAATAATGAGGTCAGTTAACCCTACTTCAACTCTTGTATTTGAACTCTCAAGCCGATAATTGGAAATCTTTGTACCATTTACATCTTTACCATTTTCATCTTGAAAAAAAATAGCTTCACCACTATTTGATGTTTTACCAAATTTTGTCCCTGAAATTCTCTCTAAACCTTGGTCATTTTGAAAATGAAATACTGCTACTTTACCAACACTGCTTTGAACACCATTTGTAAATGTAGCTATAACCTCAGCATTTTGATTAAGCTCATAACTGACTAAATCCCCACCAACTGTTCCATCAGCCATACTAGAAGATGTGATATCATAATTGGCAATAGAAACAACCCCATCATATCCTGTACCTAAGTCTATATTTATCGGGCTTCCATTATTGTCTATTGTTGTAAATGGATTATTTTTTAAAGAACCATCTTCATTAAACTCTACAACTTCTTCAACAGTAGAATATATAGTGTTTCCATCTAAAGATTTTATAGTAACAACAGCATTCCATTGACTACCTGGAGGTATCTGTTCTTCTTTTTTTTTAAATTTTATTTGTAAATTATTTTTATTACCCTCAGCATCAACAACTCCTGCTCCCAAAGTACGAACTTCATCTTCAACACTAATATTACCAATCATTTTTGCTGTTTTAGTTGGTTCTGGAGGATATGTCAAAGTTTGAGGAAAGTTTAATGGCACTTGAGCATCAACAGCATCTAAATCAACTTCTGAAAGTTTTTCTGTTAATACACCATCTTGTATATTACCACCCATTGTACCCAAAACATGAAAACCATCTGGTGTAACCAAATCGCTATTTGCATCAAAAGTAAAATTACCTGCACGAGTATATAATGGCTCTCCATTGCTTTGAATTGCAAACCAACCATCATCATGGATAGCTAAATCAGTACTTTTATCTGTTAGTATTAAGCTACCATAATCCTGCATCATCGATATTGTATTTACCCTTGAACCAACACCAACATCCTCTGTATTGGTTGTTGGTGAAGTTGTCATATTCAGAGTTTTTTCATATAAATTTGCAAATTCTGTTGTAGTTGAACGAAAACCAACCGTATTTACATTAGCTAAATTATCTGATGTAACATCGATAGCTGTTTGGTAAGTTTTTATTCCAGATAGACCTGTATAAAATCCTTGAATCATAATATAATCCTTACTAAAATTCTAGTAAATCTCAACAACACTTTCTAAAGGTACATAATTTGAACCAACTTTTACAAGAGATTTTCCATCATTAAATTTTACTGATTCTATTGGATATGCACCCAATCTAGTTGATTTTTCTTCATTGTTTTGATTTGTATATTTAGAGTTTACATGATAAACACCATCATCAGCTGGATTACCTGACATATCTGTTCCATCCCATGTAAATTTATAAACCCCAGATGGATTTGTACCAACATCAAGATTTTTAACAATTTGACCATTTGTATCAGTTATACTAACAGTACCTTGACTAATGCTATCTGGAAAATATACCTCAAATGTTGAATCACTGTTTTTAGTATGAGTAATGGCATCACTTCCTAAATCAGCTGTTTTTCCTATTGCTGAAATTGTAGAAAACTGCTGTGATGAAGTTAATGATGTAGATAAATCTTCTAAAGATTTATTTGTTTTATCTGAAGACTCTAAGGTTGCAAGCTGAGAAGTCTGAGTTAAAATTTTATCTGTATCTGTTGGTTCAGTTGGATCTTGGTTTTGAAGTTCAACTAGTAGTAAGGTCATAAAATCATCTTTACCTAACTTTGTTTTATCTTTAACTGCTGCAGTAGAAGATGAACTAACTGTACTTGTTGTTAAATTATTTCCATAAGCATCTATTGCCATAACTTATCCTTTATGCGTAGTTTGGAACTACTATTTCTAAAGAGCTTAAAATCTCTTCATTTTGTTCTTCATTATTAAAATAATCATATTCTTTACTAGCTTGTCGCTGTTGATTTTGATTATTTTGTTGTGATGAACTTTGTTCTTGACCTTGAGAGGTATCACTAAAATTAAATGTAGCATTATTTATTCCATTATTGTTTAACTGTGTTTTTAATTCATTCACATTCATAGATAATGCATTAATAGCTGTATTATTTGAACTAAGATTAACTATTAAATCTTTCCCTCTTTGGATAACTGTCAAATCAACTTCACCTAATTTTTCAGGATTTAATTGAACTTTTACTCTAGTAAAAGGTGATTTATAATCATCAATAGCTTGTTTAATATCTTGTGAAAGATATTTTATCATCTGTTTAGATTCATTTATCTTTACTTCCAAACTATCTGCCTTATGAACATTTGAAGTATTGTCTGTTTTTGATGGTGTTGAATCTGAATCAGATTTTAATAATGATTCTAATGTATCTTTCTCCTCTTCTTTATCTTGAGAAGCTATTATACTAGCAGTTACAGTTGAGATATCATCTGATATATTTGTTTCTGTTTTTATTTTTTTATCTCCACTAAGTAAAGATCTTAATGTCTCATCTGCATTTGATTTTAAAGACTTGTTATCAACTTTAATCTCTTTTTGACCTTTTGCTTGTATAAATTGTTCAGTTGAAATCTGAACTTTATTGGAAAATTTATCAGAAGAGATATCTTTTGATAAGACAGAGTCTATTTTTCCCTCTTTAGAAACTTTACTTTTTGACTCTTTTTTAGAACCTAGGTCTAAATCTTTTTTAGTATTTACATCATTTGGAACAACTTGTTTAGCTTGAACTTTTTCTATTGTGATTTTTGAAACATCAACTTCTAACTTATCTGCAACAGACACTAAACCTTTTAAAGTCTTTGGTAAATCTTTTATCTCAGACTTTTTATAACCTTCACTCTGTGTAATTTGAGTTTTTAAACTTTGTTTAGCATTATAAATCAGACTTTTTACTTCTGTTATAGTAAGATCTTTAGGTAATGTTTCTTTTGTTTCATTTAACAAAGTAGAAGCTGTTTTTATCTCTGTTATCTCTTTATTATCTACTGTTTCTTTATTATCTGATACTTTTTTTATCTCTAATTCTATTGAATCTTTATTATTTAAGTTTTTAGTATCATTTTTTAAAAGTGATAAAAATGAGTTTGAAGATGTTTCTTTGGTATTTTTTGCATCAGAAATTGTTTTTGTACCATTTTGAATTTGATTTTTTGAATCTGATTTATTTTCTATACCTTTTAAAAGTTCAGAAAAAGACAAAGATGGTTTATCAAAATTTTTATTTGTAGATAGTTTACTAGTAGAAGATGATTTTGTATCTGATTTCGTAGTTTTTGGTGTATCTAAAGAGATCATCTAGCGCTCCTATAATCAAGACCATTCATAAAAGAATGGTATTTTAGATTATAGTAGCATTTATTATTCCATATTAATTAGTGTTTATGACCTGGAGTAAAATATCCATCTAAAGGGGAACAATTACCAGCTGATGAATGACATGGACACTCTTCAGTTGAACAACCATCAGTTACAATATTGATAGTTCTTACAGGTACAATTGGTTCTGGTTTTGGTACTGGACAATTTTCAAATAATCTACAATCACTTGAATGAAAAACAACTCTAGAAGATGCTATAACTTTTCCATTTGCATTATCAATAATTCTTGAGTTGATTATAACACCCTCTGCAATCTTAGAGTAAGTACCAACTAAAACATAAGCATTTTCAATAGGAGAGTTTAATTTTTTCACATTTCTTGATAAGAAAAATTCGCCATCTGCATTGATAGAAAGTGCTTTTTGACCTCTAAAGTCCATAACATTTACACCTCTTTTATTAAGTGCATTAAAGAAACTCTCACCCATAACTCTACCAAAGTGTGTAGTCTTATTTAGTTTATGTAAATCAACAAAAGAAGTAATAGCAACTGAACCTATCTCTTTATGTTTCATAGTAGCTAGTAATTGTTGTGCAATCTTATCAACAGTATCAGCAATATTTGTTGTAGTAGCTACATTTATACTATAGTTACTTACTTTTTTATTTACACCTGATACATTTACCATATTTACAGTACGATCATACTGTTTAATTTGACTTATATCTTGTGCTTTTGTGCATCCTTGAGTCATTAAAGCAATAGCAGCTATAACAGATAATAATCCTAATCTTTTCATCTTCAATCCTTTGAATTTTAATATACCTATATTATGACTTATCAATGTAACATCTATGTAACATTTAATTGTTTTGTAAAAATATACTTAAAAACTGTTACACTTTGTTTACTTTTTAAATCAATCTCAACACCATACTTATCGCAAATTGATTTTATGATGTAAAGACCTAGTCCATAACCATCTTTATCTTTTGACTCTCTATAACCTTTATCAAAAAGTTTTGATGGCTCTTTTATCTCTTTTCCAACTGATGTAAAAGAGAGTATAACACCTTTTGATTCTTTTTTAAGTAACACTAAAATTTTACTGTTTTGTTCACTATACTTTATAGCATTTGAAATATTATTATCTACCAATCTTTCAAACTCTATAAGATTTATATCTAAAAATATATTTTCCATAATTTCAAGATTTATAATTTTTTCATTTGATATTGCTATCTGGCTAAAAAAACTTACTCTCTCTTTTAAAAGATTTGATATATTTACCCTTTTTGGTTTATAAACTACATCATCTTTCATACTTAGATAAACCAACTCTTCTGAATTTAGATTTAACATATCAACAGATGCTTTTATCTGAGAGATATACTCTTTTGAACTCTCTGATATATCACTCATCTCTAAAAGGTCTAAGTTCATCATAATCGCACTAAGTGGAGTTTTTAACTGATGGATGCTACTTAGTATAAAATCACGATTATCTAGTTTTAACTGCTTATTTTTAGCTTCAATCTCAAGTTGCATCTTCCTTAATCCATCATAAACTTGCGATACTTTTTCAAATTCAAAATTGTTATGTAGTTGTTTTATATCTATCTCTTCATTTGTTTGCATCTGTTTTATAAGATAATCAAATGGTTTAGAAATTCTATGACGGATATACAAGATATTTAAAATCGCAATAACTACGATAAGTCCAACGATAACAATCAAATCAAATTCATTTTTTATCAACAAATTTTACCTCCAGTAACAAACCAGTTCTTACGATAGACTCTGTTTTATCTTTAGTTATTTTAATCCCATCAAACACCTTTTTAGTAGGTTTTAAAAAGATTTTAAAACTTAAACCATCTAAAACAAACCGTTTTTCCATCATAGTTTGAAGCTGTTTTGCTGGTAGATATGGAGCATACTTTAACTCTTGAAGTATCTGATGGTGGATATTATACATCATCATCTTTTTATACTTTTTATCTATCTGTTTTACTTTTTTTATCTTGATTTTAACTTTTGGATGCTCATTTAGGTATTTTAACTTTTGTTTATAACTCTCAAGTTCTTTTTGTAAAGTTTTTACCTTTTGTGTATTATGAATTATGTTTTGCTTAGGTTTTTCACATACAACAGTTTTTTCTTCCATATAAGCAAACTGAAAAACCAATCCAAGCATCAAGATAGCTATGATGATAACTTTTATATAAAGTCTATTTATAATTTTCATCGATGCTATACCCTAGTCCTATCTCTGTTTTTATAAAGTCATATTTTAGTTTTCTTCTTAAACCATTTACCAACTGTCTTAGTGGATAACTATCTTTTATCTCACCCTCCCAGATATACATCTCAAACTCTTGTGTTAAAATTTTTCGGCTACAGTTTTTAAAAAGAAGAGTTAAAAATCTAATCTCTTTTTTTCTAAGCTCTACAACTTTTTCATCTATATAAAGCAGATGCAAATCTAAATCAAACTTGATACCATTTTTAAGATAAACTGTTTTATCTTTAGTACTGTGTTGAAGAAGTTTATTTAGTCTTATATCCAACTCTTTTAAATTAAACGGTTTTTTTATATAATCACTACAACCAAAATCGTAAGCATCTTCAAAGTCAGATATATCAACAGAAGCAGTTATCATTATGACGGGGACATCTTTGTCTATATTTCTTATCTGTTTTACAAGTTCTAAACCATTTATATTTGGTAAGTTTATATCTATAACATAAACATCTTTTATATTTTGTAAGTTTATGTTGTCAAATGCATCTTCACCATCAGCATAATGATATACATCATAAGACTTTAGTTTAAAAAATGTTATAAGTGCTTTTGATAATGCAAAATTATCTTCTGCTAAAAATACTTTCATTAAATTCCCCAATTTGATGCACCATTATAATCATAATTTCATATATTCTTAATAAAAAATGGGTAAAATAGTTCCAATATTTGTTTATGGAGTCAAAATGAAAAAAATCTTTTTAGTTATACTTTTAGTAGTGTTAGCTAACTTACAAGCAGAGAGCTTTGATACCTACGATGCTACTACACAAAATAATATATCAAAATACTACAAAGATATATCACATTCCATAGCAAGACAACTAAACAAAAGTCCAAATGCACCATATATAAGAACAAAAACTTTAGCAATCTTATCTATAGTTGATATAGAAAATCTTAAAAATGCATCTGACTTGGGAAAAAGAATAAGTGAAAATCTAATCTATGAGATGCAAACTTATGGTTATAGAGTACTTGACTATAAAGCAACAAACTCTATATCTATAGATAACAATGGTGAGTACCTTTTTTCAAGAGCTATAAAAGATTTGAAAAAACAAAGAAAAGTAACTTATGCACTCTCAGGTACATACACAAGATATAGAGATAGTTTATCTATAAACTGTAGAATTATAGACATCACTACAAGCATCGTTGTAGCAACTGCAAATCTATCTATCCCAAAAAGAATTTTAAGAAAGATAGATAAAAAACAACCTAAAAATGACTGGTATAACGAAGTAATTAGATACTAAACTCTTTCATATCAACTCTTGAGTTTAATCTTTTTGCTACAACCTCATCACCATCAAAAGATAAAGTATAATCTTTATCTAACTCAGTTTTACAGTAAGTTAAAATCGCTCTCGATGCTAAAAGCTTATCATCTTCAGATGCATTTTTACTAAGTAGTGAATGTGGTCCTGGTAAACTTACAGTTCTTATATGGTAGTACTTATCATTTTCTATAGCTTGAAGATGCTGATTTTCCTCTCTATCTCGACCAATTACAAGTTTTGCTCCATCTTTTAGTCTAAAGTGGCGACCAAATTTCATAACAGGGATATCTTTTACTTCAAACTTATCGTATTTTATAAAATCAAACATTTTTTTACCAAAATGCTCATCTGTTAAAAGACAACCTCCCCCTGGAGATTCAAAGTTTTCCAACCCTATCTCTTTTACCATCTCTAATTGTCTATCTCTGTTTCTACCAGTGATACCTTCTAGTTTTTCTCTATCTACCCAACCTTTCTCTTCTGGAATGGTTGGTTTTAGCATCTTAGCAGATAAAGGGCGAAGTAAAATTCCATCACAATTTGATTCGTTTAAAACCGTTTGAAGAGAGTCTTTGTTTTGACTCATAGGTCTTTGACCCATAACCTCACCACTTATAAGAAACGATGCCCCTTCAGCTTCCATAATCCTTTTTGCAACTGCAAACATTTTTGCATGACAATCGATGCAAGGGTTAAAGTTCTTTCCATAACCATGTTTAGGGTCAAAAAGAACCTCTTGTAAAAACTCATTTTGAATATCTATAATTTTAAGCTCAGCACCAACTTGATCACACATACTTTGCATATGTTCAAGTCTATCTTTTGTACTTCCAAAACCAGTATTTATATTTACTGCCAAAACCTCTATACCTTGATCTATGATAAGTTTCATCGCCAAAGTAGAGTCTAATCCCCCACTAAAAAGTGCTATCGCTTTCATCTGTATCTAACTCCATCTAAGTAACATATTTTTAACTTTATAATAATCTTATAAATATAATTAAGTTATTTTAATAATTTTGTATTATACTGTAAAAAAATATTGGAGATATTAATGAGTAAAAAATTTCGTTTAGTAACTAGAAGTGATATGGATGGTCTTGTATGTGCTGTTATCTTAAAACAGTTAGATTTGATAGATGAGATTAAGTTTGTTCACCCTAAAGATATGCAAGATGGAACGATAACTATAACTGAAAATGACATTATTACAAATCTTCCTTATGTAAAACAAGCTCATTTAGTGTTTGATCACCATGAGAGTGAATCTATAAGAAATGGTGAAGCAGACAACTATATAATCATCCCAGATGCTCCATCTGCTGCAAGAGTTGTTTATGACTACTATGCAAAAGACAATGACTTATCTATGATTCGTGAAGATATGATGATAGCTGTTGATAAAGCTGACTCTGCACAATTTACAAAAGAGGATATTTTAAATCCACAGGGTTGGGAACTGCTTAGCTTTTTGATGGATTCTCGTACTGGTCTTGGTAGATTTAGAGATTTTAGAATATCTAACTATGCACTTATGATGGATTTGATTGATTACTGTAAAGACCATGACATTGAAGAGATAATGCAACTTCCTGATGTAAAAGAGAGAGTTGATCTCTTTAATAAGTACTCACAAGAGTTTAAAGAGCAACTAAAAAGATGCTCAACAATACATAAAAACCTTGTAGTTCTTGATCTAAGAGATGAAGAGATTATCTACCCTGGTAATAGATTTATGATATATGCCATGTACCCTGAGACAAATATCTCTATCCATGTTTTATGGGGCTTTAAAAAACAAAACACAGTTTTTGCGACTGGTAAATCTATAATCAATAGAACATCAAAAACTGATGTAGGTCAACTGATGCTAAAATACAACGGTGGTGGACACAATGCTGCTGGAACTTGTCAGATAGACAACGACAAATGTGAAGATGTTTTACAAGAGTTAATCACAGCTATAACAAACGATGGGTAAATTTTACCCTCGTTTTAA
>JAMOQV010000252.1 GCA_027068615.1 Helicobacteraceae bacterium
AAAATACAACGGTGGTGGACACAATGCTGCTGGAACTTGTCAGATAGACAACGACAAATGTGAAGATGTTTTACAAGAGTTAATCACAGCTATAACAAACGATGGGTAAATTTTACCCTCGTTTTAACTCAGCTATTTTACCACGATACTCTCGTATATAAAAAGCTTTCTCTTCAAAAGATATATCATTTCTAAAGTTGATTTTTTTTAACTCTCTTTCATAATGCTTTTTTAAAAAAGTTCTTAACTCTGTTCTTAACTCATCAACATCATCTATAGATTTTATGCTTTCATCTACCATTATTGCCATAAGTTGTGGTGCATCTTTTTGATTCTTTAGAGCTAGTTCAAACTCATAAGAGTGAAATTGTAAAAAAGATGGATCTAAAATATCTAAGATTTGGTTTATAAACTCTGGTTTTTCTAAAACAGTTTTTATAAGACTTAATTCCCACATATCTTTATGCATCGATTGTTGTTGCATAACTGGCATCTGCTGTGTGTTTGTTTTGTTGGTAAGTCTAACAAAAGCTGGACTTACTCCAAGCCTTGATGCTAAGTATGGTTTATACTCCTCTTGCAACATTGGCGATAAAGTTTTAAGGTAACCTGCACCATCATTTAGGGCATCCTCTTTTGCTTTTGGGTCTTTTAGATTGTAAGATGCTAAAATCTCATCTAAAACAAACTCTATAAATGGCTTAGGTGAACGAAACATATCTGAGAGTTTTTCAACTTCTCCATTTTTTACCATATCAGCAGGGTCAAGCCCAGCATCGAAGATAACCACACCACCTTTAAATCCAGATGCACTTAAGAGTCTTGATGCTTTTAAACCAGCATTTCGTCCAGCTTTATCACCATCATAAGCCATTATAACTTTAGGCTCACCCTTTCTTAAAAGTGGAAGATGCTCATTTGTAAGTGCTGTTCCTAGAGTTGCTACTGCATTTGTAAAACCAGCTTGATGAAGCATTATAACATCAAGATAACCCTCTGTTATAATTATCTCATTTTGTTTGTAAAGTGTTTGTTTTGCATGATGATATGCATAAAGTAATCTTGACTTGTTAAAAAGTGGAGTCTCAGGGGAGTTCACATACTTTGCTTGATGCCCCGAAATAGTTCTACCACCAAAACCAACTAAGCTACCATTTGCCGAGTGTATTGGAAAAGTTATCCTCTCTATAAACCTTGCAAAATTTCGCCCACCATCAAACCCAACAACACCTAGCTCTACGGCTTCACTCATATTGAAAAGTTGAGATTTTATGTAGTTTATAGTTGAGTTAGAATCTGGTGCATAACCTATACCAAACTTCTCAATAGAACTCTCATAAACCCCTCTTTCTTGAAGATAACTCATAGCTGTTTGGTTTGAAGTTAAAAGAGTTTGATAGTACTCATTTAACTTATCCATAACTTGTGAGCGAGGTTTGTTATGTTTGTTATCGGTATATGTTAGTGTAAAGTTATAGCTAGATGCTAGTTTTTCAAGTGCTTCTGGGTAGTTAAGCTTTTCATATTCCATAACAAACTTAACACTATCTCCACCCTTGCCACAGCCGAAACAATGGTATATCTGCTTTTGAGGACTAACAACAAATGATGCTGTTTTTTCATCATGAAATGGGCAAGGTGCTTTGTAGTTTGCACCTGCTTTTTTTAACTCTATATATGAGCCAACTACATCAACAACATCTAGTCTGGCTTTTAGAGATTCTATGGAGTCTTGTGAAATCATAGATTATTTTTGTATAAACTGCCCACAAGCTTTAACTTCTGTTCCTCTAAAAGTTTTGTAGTTTTTATCACCATTTTTATATGCTTCATATCTTGCACACTCTTTGCTTTTCATACATATCTTGTTATTACATGCTTTATCTACTGACATTTTATCTCCTAAATATTTATAAAATTATAACCTTTTTTATACAGTTTTTTATTTACTTTATTTTGTTAGAATTTTATATGAGTAATAACTTTAGTTGGTCTATGGAGCGACAAAAAATATCTTAGGTTAGAGGAAGTCATGAGCCTCTAGCCTTTTTTTTTGTCCTCCTAGAACAACTAAGGGAGATTTTATGGAAAAGCTATTACTCATATTTTTGCTTGTGTGCATATTGACACCATTATTGCACTAACATAAATTCAAGGGATTTATTCCCTTGTCTCCCTTAATATTGAATCATCTTTATATCTGAGTTTTCTATAAGTTGGTTATATCTCTTAAGAGCATCGTTAATCTTTCTGTTTAAAAGGTTTGCATCCTCATAGTTTATCTTTGCTATAAACTCTCTGCCACCAAGATACTGCATAACCCAAAGTTGTTTTTCAGTTACTTCAAAAGATTTTCTAACATTTATCTTTTTCATCAACTCTAAAAAATCCTCTCCACGAGAGATGCTATCTTTTAGTACAACCTTATAGATGCTATGCATAAGAGTTGCTATCTTTTCAGCCTCATCATCATTGGATGTTTTTTCTTCACCTAGTATCGCTAAAAGTTTTGATAGTTTTTTTAAAAATTTATATTCTGGTTTTAAGCCCTCTATAAGAACATTTTTAGCACTTCCAAATCTGTTTATAGCCTCTAGTGCTATCTCATAAGTTGTCTCATCAGTTGTTAAATCATACTCATCTATAATGATTTTTGCTTCTTTTATACTCATACCAAATCCATTTTATAATTTTGTAAATCATCTCTAATCATATCTTTAATCCAACTAGGCTCAACTACAAAAAGATGTGGTATCGTATTTTATAATCGGTAATATCTCCATCTCATAGTTTGCAATTTTTAGTGGTTGTAGAGTTGTTTTATATCTGTCATTTACCTCATTGTCATAAAAACACTCTATCTCTTTTTTATCTTTTATAGCACTCTCTAGCATCTGTATATCTACAAATCTATCGCTTATATCTTCTATGTTTAGTTTTGTATAGATGGGGTTAAAATCTTCATTTTTTATCTTTGAGAGTAGTTTATGTGCTTTTGTTGAAAACTTACCACCGATGCCCTCTGTAATCTTTTCTATGATATCAAGAACTAACTCATCTTCAAGTGATTTTGTTTTTTGTACTTTAAAACCATCTTGCATCTTCCATTTTTTATTCTCTTGATAGATGGGAAAAGAGATAAGTCGCTCATTAAAATCTCTCTGAATAGTTCTAGGACTTGTGTTAAACTCCTCTGCCAACTCTTTAACTGAAAGTGCTTCACCATCATTTAGTTTTGAGAGGATAACGGTTAATCTTGTTAAGATTTTGTCATAATCGTGTTTATATGCCATCAAAGAGCCTAAAGTTTTTTCAGATTATACTGATTTTTTGCATAAATTAACAAATTATTTATTGGACCTCTTGCATAACCTCTTAAATCTAAAGTTATAGCAAAAATCACCTTATCGCCTCATCAGCTTCTAATGTAGCAGCTTTCCATGCTGGAATGATGTTGGCAG
>JAMOQV010000253.1 GCA_027068615.1 Helicobacteraceae bacterium
TTAAAAGTATATCAGGATTTTGATGTGAAGAGAATATATCTTTTAAGATAACAATATCATTACTTCTAGGTGTTGCACGAAATGGCTCTTTTAGAGTTTTTATATATTTTGTATTTTCAAACTCTAAACTTTTATCATCTCCATAAACTATAAGTGAAAATTTACCAATACCATCTAAAAGATTTGATAATGCTGTTGTAGTATCATCAACTATAGTTGTCACCTGCATATAATGACTACCTGGATATGGGTTAAAAAGTTGTAAAAATCTAGTAAGCAAGGTCGTGTAACTCCTTAAATAAAAAAGCTTCTACTATATCATCTATATATCTTTGAGTATGTGCAACTAATACCATCATACTCATCTCCATAAATGGCCAAACATATTCATTGTCATCTACTACAACTACTGCTTCTGAAAAGTTATCAAAATCATCTTTATTTTCTTTAAAGTTAATCTCTACTAATTTACCCTCTTCTATAAGTATCTGAGCCCAAAACTTCACATCGTCCAATTTTATAAGTTTTGCTTCTTCTGCATCATTACTATCCATAGGTAATAATAAATACATAATTAACTAACCTTACTCATATCTAGTTTTAAATCATCATTATTCATAATACCTATACCATTTTTTAAAACTGTTTTTGCTATGTTTTTAGCATCTTTTAAAGAGTGCATTTTATAAGTTCCACATTGGTATTTATTTAATTCTGGGATATCACTTTTTTTCTTAACTTTTAATACATCTTTCATAGATGCTTCCCAAGCTTTTACAACTTTTTTCTCTTTTGGTGAACCTAAAACTGACATATAAAAACCAGTACGACAACCCATAGGTGATATATCTATAATCTCAATTTTTTTAGAGTTTAAATGCTCTCTCATAAAACCAGCAAAAAGATGCTCCAATGTATGGATACCTTCAGATGAAAGTATATCTTTGTTAGGTTTAACAAATCTCAAGTCAAAAACAGTGATAGCATCACCACTTGGTGATTTCATCCCTTTTGCTTTTCTAACTGCTGGTGCTGGCATAATAGTATGATCAACGGTAAAAGAATCTAATAATGGCATAATAATATCCTTGTAAATAATTGATACCATTTTATCGTATTAAAGTTTAAATTTATTGAAGAAAAAATAATTGAATTATAAATCTAAGAACTTTTAGATTTACTGTAGATTGTGCCAAAAAAAGAATAAGGCTAGGCTAATAGCCTGCCGTTTCTTTATTTGGTGCAAGATGCAGTGAAGCTAGAAGTTCGCTATACGCGAGCTTCTTCTCTTCTGTTTAAGTATGCCCAGTTCTCATCAACACGAGTTTGCCACTCTTTGATAAGGTGTTTATACTCATCTTTGAAAAGGTGTTTAAAACGACCTTGTGCAGCTAAATACTCTTCAACTGGAACAACATTTTTAGGTCTATAAGTTATGTTTAGCTCATGACCATCTATAACTTCATATAGTGGGAACACTAAAGTATCAGTTGATAAATCTGCTAAATGCATAGTATCTTTAGGGTCAAATTTCCACTCAGTTGTACATGGAGAAACAGCATTAATAAATACAGCACCCTCAGTAGCAAAACCTTTTTGAATTTTTTTAACCATATCTTTCCATTTATTTGGAGCAACTTGAGCAACATAAGGGATATTATGAGCAGCCATAATTCCAACCATATCTTTTTTGTTTCTTGTCTCACCATAAGAGATACTACCAGCTGGAGTAGTTGTAGCAGATGAACCAATAGGTGTAGAAGAACTTCTTTGACCACCAGTATTTGCATATACTTCATTATCTAGTACGATATACATCATATCGTGGTTTCTTTCCATACAACCACTTATCCACTGAAAACCAATATCGTAAGATGAACCATCTCCACCAAAAGCTACAAACTTAGGAGTGCGATCTGGTTGCTTTAGACGACCTTTAGTTTTAAGAGACTTATACATAGCCTCTGCACCAGCGATAGCAGTTGAAGAGTTTTCAAAACCGATATGTATCCAAGAAGCATCCCAAGATGTATATGGATAAACAGCAGTACAAACTTCAAGACAACCAGTAGAAGCAGCTAAAATCAAGTCATCATTTGTAGCATTTAAAACTTCACGAACGATGATAGAGTGAGCACAACCCGGACAAAGAAGGTTAGCACCCTCAAATCTATCAGCTGATGTTGAGAACTCTTTTAAATTTTTAATTTTTTTCATTTCACTCACAATGTTCTCCTTATAAAAATGATAGTTTCGGTCCACGAACACCGATAAACTGTTGTTGTTGAGTAAGTAATTTACCAGCATCCGCATTTGCTTGAAGCTCGTTAAATAAATCAACTAAATGAGCTTTAGTTAAATCACGACCACCAAGACCATAAATATAACCAGAAAGAAGCATTTTTGTATCTGTGTTAAAAAGTGAACCAGCGATTTCATTAAATAACATACCAGCAGCACCACCTGGAGCTGAACGATCAAGTGCAGCTACAGCTTTAATATCTTTAAGAGCATCAGCAATAGCCATAAATGGGAATGGACGAACAACTCTTAGTCCAACTACACCAGCTTTGATACCTTTTTCTCTCATCTCACGTGCTACTTCACGAGCAGTCTCAACTGAAGTACCCATACAAACTACAGCAA
>JAMOQV010000254.1 GCA_027068615.1 Helicobacteraceae bacterium
TAAGTGATGGTTGTGCAGAGGAGTTTATAGAGACTTTATCAAAAGAGCAAACATCAAAAGTGATTATCCTTACAAACGATACTGACAATCAAAGAAGAACTTTTCTTTTTGATAATGGGGTGTTGGATTATTTTTTAAAAATAGTATCTGTAGAAAAACTAGCAAACGATATACAGTATATTTTTAAAACTATTAAAAGAAATGCTTTTATAAATCTACTTATAGTAGATAACTCATCTTTTATGAGAAATATACTAAAAAAAGCTCTTCGACCAAAAAAATTTCAAATACTTGAAGCTACAAATGGCAAAGATGGTATAGAGTTTTTAGATAAAGAAAATATCCACCTTGTACTTTTAGATTATAATCTACCCGATATGAATGGTGTAGAGTTTTTATCTAAAATAAAATCAGATAAAAGATTTTTTGATTTACCTGTTATAGTATTATCTGATAGTGCAAATCAAGATATGATAACAAAAGCTTTAAAAACAGGAGCTAGTGATTTTGTAAAAAAACCTTTTGCTATAGAGCAACTTCTTTTAAAATGTGATCTTCTGATAAAAAACTATCTCACTATCCAAAATATGAAAGATCATGAGCAAGAGATTAGCAATTCTTTAGAAAAAGCAACACAAATGCAAGAATATAAAACTTTATTTTTAGCAAATATGAGCCATGAGATTAGAACTCCTCTTAATGCTATTTTAGGATTTATAGATATTTTACTTGATGATGAAGATGATGCACAAAAACTAAAATACCTAAAAATTATACAAAATTCTGGAGATCTGCTTTTAAATCTAGTAAATAATATACTTGATTTTTCTAAAATTGACAGTGGGAAACTGGAGATTCATAAAGAGGTATTTATACTAGATGAGTTATACGATATGATAGTATCTATTTATAACTCTGTAGCATCTGCAAAAGGTGTTAAGTTTTGTAGTTATGTAGATAAAAATATACCAAAATATACCTATAGTGATTTTATTAGGATTAAGCAAATCCTTGCAAATCTTTTAAGCAATGCTATAAAATTTACCCCAAAAGATGGAACAGTTACATTAAGTATTAAATTAGTAGATAATAAAATAGAATTTAGTGTGCAAGATACAGGTATCGGTATAGCAAAAGAAAATCAAGCTAAAATTTTTGAATTATATACTCAAGAGAAAAGCTCTACAACAAGAGATTTTGGTGGAACAGGGCTAGGACTTAATATATGTACAAAATTAGCTCAGTTGCTAGATGGAGAGATATTGCTTGAAAGCCAATTAGGGAAAGGGAGTAGGTTTTATTTTCAAATTCCCATAGAAGAGGTAACAAAAGAGCAAGTAGATAGATTCAATAACTCAAACAAAACACTAGAAGATATATCGCAAACATTTAACAATCATATAATGTTAGTTGAAGATAACATTACAAATCAAACTTTTATGAAAATTATACTAAACAAATATAAACTGAGCTTTGATATAGCAAATGATGGTCTTGAGGCTATAGAGTTGTATAAAATGCATAAATATGATTTAATCCTTATGGATGAAAATATGCCAAATCTAAATGGAAGTGAAGCTACAAAACTTATAAGAGAATACGAAAAACAACAAAACCCAAACTATACCCCGATTATAGCACTAACGGCAAATGCTATAAAAGGGGACAAAGAGAAGTTTATTAAAGCTGGTATGGATGATTACTTAACAAAACCTATAAATAAAGTTAAACTTACAGAAGTATTTAATAAGTTTCTAAGAAATAAGTAGATGAACTTCTATAAAAAAATATCATCAAATCTACTTTATATAGTTTTTAGTATTATGATTTTTACTATTGTTATACTACAAGTTTATCATACATATAAACAGTTTAAAGAGGAACAAAGTAGATTTGCTTTGTCTGAAAGTAAGATACTGAGTAGTTTTATGCTGATCCATAGAAAGCATTATCAAAATTTATTTTTTGATGATACTATACCTTTAAATAGAGATACTCTAAGAGCATTACCTGCATTTAGTGCTTATGATATATCAAAAAAGTTTTCTGATTTAAATAATTATAATATTAAGATTCAAACAGTATCAGATAGAGCAAGAAGTAAGAGAAATAAAGCAGATAAGCAAGAGCTAAAAGTTATAGATTTTTTTCAAAAAAACAAAGATAAAAAAGAGTATTTTAAGTATATAGATGATCAAGATAAACCGTATTATCAATATGGATATGCATTGAGGATCAATAACACTTGTTTAAAATGTCATGGAAAAGTGGAAAATGCCCCTAAATTTATCCGTGAATCCTATAAAGAAGCTTATGATTATAAACTAGGAGATATTAGAGGTATCATCAGTGTAAAAATTCCACAAGAGCATACATATATATTTACTTACGATAGATTTATAGATAGTTTGATATTTAGTATATCAACTTTTTTTATTATCTATCTTGTTTCTATTTATGTAGTTTTTAAAAGAAATAAATATATCTTAAAAATAAAACAAGAAGTAAAAAAAGTAAAAAAAGCTTCAAAAGCCAAATCAGAATTTCTAGCAAATATGAGCCACGAGATAAGAACACCATTAAATGCAATAATGGGATTTATAGATTTGTTAAAAGAT
>JAMOQV010000255.1 GCA_027068615.1 Helicobacteraceae bacterium
TCTTCGATCTCTTTTAGAATCTCTATAATCTGTTTCTCACTGAACTTACTTTTTCGCATAAATGCTCCTGATTTATTTTATCAGAATTATTCCGTTTTTAGTAGTCTAGTTTTTGGGGAGGCTTACAAAAATCTATCTCTTCTCTCATTGTCAATCCTTGATATTATTTTATCAGATTGACACGGAATTTTTAACACTCCCACAAAACATAGGAAGTCAATAAATTTCCTATCGGAAATTTATGCTTCTATTCAACCGTTATTTAAATAACTCCCAAGGTTTAGCCCATTCTAGTAAAGTTTTTTGTGCTTCATCAGATAAAAACCTCTCCCCATCAAAAGGTGGACAAACAAAAGAAAATTCTTCACCATTTAATGTAAACTCTAAAGCGTAAGCATGAAGGTATCCGCGGTCTTCTTTTTTTGCTTCATCAGCATTTGCATATCTAACATCACCTGCTATTGGGGATCCTATGCTCTTTAATGCTACTCTGATTTGGTGAGTTTTTCCTGTATGTGGTTTTACTAAAAATATACGCTCACCCGCTCTACATGTAGAGCTATGAAACTGTGTTATTGCTTGGTTTTCTTTTGTTTTTAGAAGCTTGTAAGTTCCACGGCGAGAGGCTCCCATATCAGCTTTTACCCAGCCTTGTTTTTTCTTTGGTTTTCTTAGACTCAAAGCTAAGTAAAACTTTTGTATCTCTTTGTTTAGGAACATTTTCGCAAATCTATTTGCAACTTTACTTGTTTTTGCCAAGATAATTAAACCAGAAGTCATTTTATCTAGTCTATGAACACTATATAACTGCTCTACATGTAACTGCTTTGTAGCTAAAACTACAAAACCAGCTTCACCGTCTTCACTATGGAAGTTGAGATTTTGTGGTTTGTTAAATATAACGAAGTCATGATTTTCAAAGATTATTTGCATAGATTAATTATAGCAAATTAGTAAGGCTAATGATTACTTAAGTCAGCTATTCTAACTTACTCGTCAATCCTTTTCCAAAAGCTTCTTCTATATAGGGAGAAATTTGCCATTCTTTTTTAAATTCTTTGTATTCTTCTACAACTTTATCAACATTTGAAATATCTTCAAAAAAAGCTCTAATCATAATATTTTTAGGTGTATGTTCCATATCTATAAACTCTAATACTTGTGTACGATAACCCATGATTTCTAATACGTTTGCTCTTAAACTATCAGTAAGTAATGAAGATAGTTTTTCTTTAATAATTCCGTATTTTAGCAAAGGAACCATTTTTTTATTTTTTATTTTTTTAAGTAACTCATGCTGACAACAAGGTACTGCTAAAATAACTTTAGCTCCCCAGTTTACGGCAGTTGCTAGGGCATCATCTGTTGCAGTATTACAAGCATGTAAAGAGATAACCATATCTACATTTTCAAATTCATTGAACCCTTTAATATCTCCTTGTACAAATCTTAAATCATCATAATTTAATTTTTTTGCCAAGTTTGAACAAAATTTTATTACATTTTCTTTTAAATCTAAGCCAACTATTTCTACATTGTAACCCATTTTTAATACTAAGAAATCATAAAGTGCAAAAGTAAGGTATGCTTTTCCACATCCAAAATCAATAATTCTGATAGTTTTGTTTTTATCTAAATAAGAAATACAATCAGACACCAACTCCAAATAACGATTTATTTGTTTAAACTTATCATATTTTGAGTTTATAACTTTACCATCTGCTGTCATAATTCCTAGTTCTACTAAAAATGATGTTACTTCACCTTCATTTAAAATATACTTTTTCTTTCTATTATGAGAGATCTCTTCAAACTTCTTAGTAGCAGCTTTTTTATTTATCTTAGCAACACCACTTTTACTAACTAAAATATGATAATCAGACTCTAGTGTATTTATCAATGCTTGTTTAAAATATGTTTTAAGTAAGTTGTCTATTTCATTTATTGAATCAATCTTGTTTAAGTTCTTATGTTCTACATTTTTATCATAAATATATTCAAATTGATATTTTAGTTCATTTTTAATCATTACTTTTTTTATTGTTGCTTTATTGAAAGTTTTAAGTGATTTATTTCGTATACCACTAAAAGTGGCAAATATTATTACTTCATTGTTTATTATTCTTTGTGATAGTTCTCTTATATCTTCCATAATGTTTAAAATTCCTTTTGTAAGTAACAAGTCCTATTATTAAAACTTTTTGGTATCATAGCAAAACTGACTTCATTTATGTATTAAAGCAGCTGACGAAGAAGAAACACCCCTGTGAGTGAATATCCACTTTTAGGACAAAAAATATAACAAATCTTAGCAAGAAAATATGTTACCCTAACCGATTTTTAGCTTTGAAAACTTCAAAGATTAGATACCATTGTAGAACTAAAAAGACTACAAAGACGGGTAACATATTTTTGTACTCTACCGTTATACTCCAACACAAACATTGACTAAATATGAAAATATGACTTAATTAAAAAAATCAAGTTAACAAATGAGTAAAAGCACTTTTAAACTCAAACTTATTGGCTATAATTTCTTTAAGTATTATACAAGGAAATAGCCATGAGACTTCTCTCTAAAGATGCTTCATTAGAAGAATCTCTAAAAA
>JAMOQV010000256.1 GCA_027068615.1 Helicobacteraceae bacterium
AAACAACAAATCGATAGCTTACGGTATAGCAAAAGCTTGTGCTGATCAAGGTGCTGAGATGGCATTTACATACTTAAATGATGCACTTAAAAAAAGAGTAGAGCCGATAGCTAAAGAGTTTGGAAGCGATAAAGTTTATGAGCTTGATGTATCAAATGAAGAGCATATGACTAGCATAGCAGATAAAATCAAAGCAGACTTTGGAGAGATAGATTTTTTAGTTCACTCTGTTGCATTTGCACCAAAAGAGGCTTTAAGTGAGCCATTTATGAAAACTACAAAAGAGGCTTTTCAAATCGCTATGGATATATCTGTTTATTCACTTATAGACTTAACAAACAGACTTGAGAGTGTTTTAAGTGATGATGCTTCTATCTTAACTCTTTCATACTTAGGTGGACCAAAATACATAGTAAACTACAATGTTATGGGTGTTGCAAAAGCTGCACTTGAATCTACTGTAAGATATATGGCAGTTGATTTAGGTAAAAAAGGTCAAAGGGTAAATGCTATAAGTGCTGGACCTATTAGAACTTTAGCAGCTGCAGGTATTGGGGATTTTAAACAGATACTTAACTGGAATGAAGCAAATGCACCACTTAAGAGAAATGTAACAACTGAGCAAGTTGGTAACTCGGCAATGTATTTACTAAGTGATTTAGCATCTGGTGTAACTGGTGAAGTTCACTATGTAGATAGTGGTTATAACATTATGGGTATGGCTGCTGCTGAGACAAATGAAGAGGGTAAAACTGTTCTTTGTTGGGATAATAGATAAAACTTCATTTATAGTCTTAGTAAAAAACTAAGACTATAAAATCATAGGAAATTCCATCTTTATAGCACCATCTAGTTTATAGATATTTATGTGAGACTTTAGAGCTTGTTTTTCTAGTTCTATATTTAGTTTTATATCTTTATCCCCACTACATTCTATCTCTATAATGTTGTGTTTTTTACCATTAATAAGTTCATATTCACCAACTTTTAGATGTACTTTTATTTTAAATTCTTGTGAGTTTTTAAATAAAGAAAAACACTCATTTATAGTTAATAAAAAGTCATTTATATTTACTTTTATCTCTGGTATAGAGGTATCATAAATCTCTTCTATTTTGATAGTATCTAGGTTAAAAGTGGTGTTTTTAGAGATATCTATAAGACTAAAGATATTTACTAACTCTATGTCATGTATCTTTACTACCTCTTTTTCTATATTTATCTGTTTATATAGTTCTATACCTATGTTTTCATCATCTATGTATCCAACTACTATAGCATAAAATGTTGACTTGCCATACTTTAAATTGATATATTTTCTATTAAATCCAAAGTTATAAGGGGAGTTTGCCATAGCTAGTTCAAATATAGTATGTGGTTTTACATAGTTAAATAAGATCTCAGCTTCATCATTAAAATCTACCAATTTACCATCATTGTCAAACAGTACAAAAGGGTTTATAGATTCGTTTATAAAACTTTTATAAAAATTATCATCATACATTATTTTATATCAAAATAGGTGCTAAGTTTTTTTCTAAGTGTGATACGGTTTATATTTAAATGTTTTGCCATCTGTACTTGATACTTATATATCTCTTTTGAAGCACGAAGTAGTGGTATCTCAAATATCTCCAATAGCTCTTTGTATGATTTATCTTCATTTTTCAATTCATTTAAAAAGTAACTATACATAATCTCTATCATCTCATCTTTTGTAATTGAGTTTAAAAGGATGCTTTTAAAAATAGATGCTTTTAATGATACACCATTTTTAGATGTATCTATTTTAATATCTTTTATTGTTTTATTTGATAAATATATATGATTTGCTTCTTCTATATATATCTTTATGAGTTCATCTAAATCTTCTTTTCTTTGTTTTAATGGTTCTAGTTTTATTTTAATAGGAAAGTTGTTTTCAATATCAGTATATTGTGTATTTGATGTAGCTATTATTTTTATATTTTTAAGTTTTTCAAATAATTGTTTTAGATTTAGAGTATTTTCAATGTTAAAGATTATTATAGACTTATAGCTTTGTAAGTCTATACTTTTTTGTTGGATAAGTTGTTCTAATTCTAAAGCATTATAACTTATAGAATTTGGTAATACCTCTCTTGCTAATAATTTTTTACCAACACCAATATCTCCAGATATAAGTATATTAACTGGAAGAGATGCTGACATTTTAGCAACATGTAGTGCTTTTTTTGAAGAGGGTGAAAGCGCTATAAATTTTTCCATATATAATTTTAGCATAATAATCTATGAGTTCGATAATTTATAAGATTTTTGCAAACATAATCAAATCTAAATATATTTTGATATAATTCACAAATGAAAATTTTAAAAAAAGTTTATATAATATTATTAATAATTCCAATTTATATATTTGCAAAAGATACTATAACTGTAGCTATTGATTATGAATATGCTCCTATTACATATAAAAGTTTTGAGGGTAAACCAGAGGGTTTATTTGTTGAGTTTTGGAAACTTTGGGGTAAAAAAAGTGGTTATGATATAAAGTTTAAATTTTATGATTGGGATTCTAGTGTAAAAGCTGTAAAAAATGGTGA
>JAMOQV010000257.1 GCA_027068615.1 Helicobacteraceae bacterium
AAAAATAGTTGATGATGTAAAATACTTTGAGACAATATTTAAAATTAGAGTAAAATTATCAGAATCTAAGTAGTTTTAAACTAAAATAATGAAAATATTATAAAAGGTAAATATTTATGGCAACAATAGGTATGAGTGATATCAAAAAGAATGTTCGTTTAGTAGTAGGGGAAGTTCCTTATAAAGTAGTGGAATTTCAACATGTAAAACCAGGTAAGGGTGCTGCATTTGTTCGTATGAAGATTAAAAGTTTTTTAAATGGTAAAGTTGTTGAAAAAACTGTTCATGCTGGAGATAAGTTTGAAGTTCCAGAGATTACATATAAAACTATGCAATACCTTTATGATGATGGTGAGATGTATCAGTTTATGGATAATGAGACTTATGACCAACTAGGTCTTGCTTATGAGCAATGTGATGATGCATCAAAATGGTTTAAAGATGGTGTAAATGTTGATATCATATTTTACAAAGGTAAAGCTATATCAGTAACTGCACCAGAAGTTATGGAGTTAACTATCACAGATACACCGCCAAACTTTAAAGGTGACACTTCAAGTGGAAGTAAAAAACCTGCAACTCTTGAAACTGGTGCTGTTGTTCAAGTACCTTATCATGTGCTAGAGGGTGATGTAATAAAAGTAAATACTGTTGATAGTGAGTACTTAGAAAAAGTTAAATAATAAAAAAGAGGAGTAGTAGTATGGGACTAAGCAATGAAAAATTACCAAAGTTAGGATTTTTATATCTTGACTATGTACTAAGATTTTTTGACCATTCAAACTTTAAAGGTTGGCCAAATAAGATAGAGACCGTTACTTATCATTGGAAAGATGATAAAGATAGGTTTATAAAAGAGGTTAAAAAGAAAAAAATTGATGTGCTTATAGGTAATATCCCAGCTACTGCTTATGAGACTTTTCGTGAGATAGCAAGAGAGTTACCTCATGTTAGATTTATACCTTCTATGGATACACAGTTTTCAAACAAATCAAAAGAAAATGTTACTAGATTTGCTTGGAAATATAACCTGCCTATACCTAAGACATATATCTATTATAACCATAAAGAAGCTTATAAGTTTTTAGAAAAGTGTGAGTATCCTAAGATAGTTAAAAAATCTTATGGACCATCAAACTATGGTGGTTATTTTGTGCATAAAGTAGATAGTTTTGAAGAAGCAAAAGAACTTTTTGCGGATAGAAAATACCATCCTATGTATATGCAAGATTTTGTACCTATGGAAGCAGATATCCGTGTAATGCTGATTGGTCATAAACCAGTTTGTGCATTTTGGAGACGAGCCCCAGAGGGTGAATGGCTTACAAATACTTCTCAAGGTGGAAGTATGGATTATATGGATGTTCCTAAAAATGTTCTTGATTTGGCTGTAAGAGTTTCTAAATCAGCAAAAGCTGAGTATTGGGCTTGTGATGTTGCTTATGGTAAAGATGGAGTTCCTCGTATCTTAGAGTGTGCTACGGCATTTGCTGCATTTCCATATATAAGAGATTGGATCGCTCAGTATATTATGTGGGATTTAAGTGAGGGTAGGTTTAGAAAACCACATATCCCTATGTTTAACTGGGAAGAGTTAGGTAAGATAGATGCATCTCTACTTAGAACCATGAGACATATACAGTTTGGTAAATACTCTCCATCTTATGATGGTGCTTACTTTGGTAAGAAAAAGAAAAATTTTGGTGGGGAAGAGAGATATCTTCATGAACTTGATAGTGAATATAAAATTCACAAAGTAAAACCTAGAACTTCTGAAGAGTGGCCTAGTGAGATATACAATTATCAAGATAAATTAGCTTTAAAAGATACAAAAACTCTAAAATCAAAATCACCAAAAAAGAAGGATGTACCAAATCCTACTAATGATGATAATTTTCAAGTAACATTGGAAGAGTTGAGTGATTTTTTAACTTCTGTAGAAGATATTGGTAAGAAAAAAGTTGAAGCTATAGTTGAGTACTTTGGTGGTATAGAAGAGGTTATAGAAGCTTTACATAAAAACGATGCTATCCTTAGTAAAGTAAAAGGTATAAATAAAAAGTTAGCTAAAAAGATAGACAAAGCTTGGCAAAAACTATTAAAATAAGAAGAAAATTTTGAAGATAAAACATATATTTTTATCATTTGTTGGTATTGTATTTTTTTGTGCTTGTTCTGCACAGTATGAAGTAAAAAAAACTTATGATTTTTCCAATACAGATAAAAGTTGTATAAACAGTTGTGAACTAAGTGAAAAACAATGTAATATCAGCTGTCAAGATGGTTACAATAGATGCCTTTTAGATGCTAACAATAATGCCAAAGAGTTGTTTAAAGAATATGATAAAAGGTATAAATCAGAACTGTATATCTATCTAAAACTAAAAAAGAGATACGATAAACAATACTATATATGGTTAAAAGAGTATAAAAATATAGAGTATGACTATAACTACTATAGTGAAAAATGTAGTATATCCAAAGATAAAAATAGTTATGAATGTAAGAAAAAAGACTATTTCAATGCAAAATTACAAAGAGAGTTATCTCTAAAGCCAACAGAACC
>JAMOQV010000258.1 GCA_027068615.1 Helicobacteraceae bacterium
AGTATAGCTGAATCAGCTCAAAAAGCACTTGATAGAATCCGTTCAGACTTAGGTTCTGTTCAAAACCAACTTACTTCTACAGTTGATAATATCTCTGTAACACAAGTAAATGTTGCAGCTGCTGAATCAAACATCCGTGATGTTGACTTTGCTGCTGAGAGTGCTACATTTAATAAACACAACCTTTTAGCTCAGTCTGGTAGTTATGCTATGAGTCAAGCTAACTCTGTTCAACAAAATGTTATGAGATTATTACAATAATCTTATTTCAATCAAAGACCTTTTTGGTCTTTGATGCCTTCTAATCTAATGAATTCACTAAGTATATTTGGAACAAGTAGCGATGCAGGTAAATCAACTCTGTCTTTTGCTATAACATATCTTCTACATCATCGTGGCATCAAAGTAACCCCATTTAAAGCTCAAAATGTTTCAAATAACTCTCAAGTTACAGATATAGGTGGTGAGATAGCCATACCACAACACTTTACATCTGAGTCAATCGGACTTAAAACAACACCTTTTATAAACCCTATACTTTTAAAATCAGGTGGTAAGAAAAAATCACATATCATACTAAATGGAAAAAGCATCTCAAATACTGATGTTTGGAGTTATTATAGAGATATAAACAAACTAAAACCTGTTGTTAAAAAAGCCTTTAAAAAACTTCTCAAAGAGTATGAATGTATTGTTGCTGAGGGTGCTGGAAGTCCTGTAGAGTTGAACTTGATGGATAAAGATTTATCAAACATATATATAGCAGATAAATTTAATACAAAAATAATCTTAGTAGCAGATATACAAAGAGGTGGTGTTTTTGCTTCTATCTATGGTGTATATAATCTACTTCCGAAAAAACTTCGTAAAAATATAATAGGTGTCATCATAAATAAGTTTCAAGGCGATATGCAACTTTTTGATAATGGTGTTAAGATTATAGAGAACAAGTTTGGTATAAAAGTTTTGGGTGTAGTACCTTTTAAACCATTTAATTTAGGTTTTGAAGATAGTGCATCTTTGATGGGTTATACTCAAGATACTACAAAAGCTATCATTAAAGTTGGAGTTATAAAACTTCCACATATAAGTAATTTTACAGATTTTGAACCACTTGTTGTAGATAAGGAGATAGAACTTAGTTTTATATCTTCACCATTAGAAGCATCTAGCTGTGATATGTTAATTTTACCAGGTAGTAAGCTTGTTATAGAGGATTTAGCTTGGCTTAGACAAAGAGGTTTTGAAAAAATACTTCAAGATAAATCTAAAACTATAGTAGCTATCTGTGGTGGTTATGAGATGATGTTTGAAAGACTTATAGATGATAATCATATAGAATCAAACCAAACTCTAACAAAAGGTTTTGCAAGATTTAAAGGTGATGTAGTTTTTAAAAAAGAGAAGATAGTACAAAAAGGTACTTATAGAGTTTTTAGATGCATAGTTGATGGTTATGAGATACACAACGGAGTTACAAAAAAAAGATGCAAACAAAAAGAAAATCTTTACGGTACTTTTATCCATGGTCTTTTTGATAATGATGAGTTTAGATATAGACTCTTTTTTAATATAAATAAAAATTACAAAGGGTATAACTTTAAAAAGTATAAAGAAAAAGCTATAAAAAAGTTTGCATCCCATATAGATAAACATATAGATATGGATCTTATAGAAAAAAGATTAAATGACTAATATTACCATAGCTCTTTTAGCATATATCATAGATAAAATTTTTGGTGAATTTAGTTTTATAAAACATCCAGTTATCATTATAGGTGATGTTATAACTTTTTTTGAAAAAAGATTTTATAAAGACAGCATTTTTCGTGGGGTTTTACTTCTTGGTTTTGTTTTAAGTGTAGTTGGTTTTTGTATTTTTTCTTTAGAATACTTTTTGCAAAAATTACCAACTAGTTTATATATCATCATATCATCCATCATAGCATCGATGTTTTTAGCACATAAAATGCTCCACGATGCTGTAAGAGGTGTACTAGAAGCAGATGATAAAAAAGAGGCTATATCTATGCTTGTTTCTCGTGATACTTCTAACTTAAGTGATAGTGATATATATAAAGCTTCTATAGAAACTTATGCAGAAAATCTTAGCGATGGAGTGATCGCTCCACTTTTTTATCTTCTATTTTTTGGACTTTATGGCATCATCTTATACAAAGCTGTAAATACTCTTGATTCTATGGTTGGATATAAAAATGATAGATATGAAAAGTTTGGAAAAGCATCTGCAAAACTTGATGATATCTTAAACTTTATACCATCAAGAATTACAGCTGTTTTGATTATGCTAATAAATCTTAAAAAAGATATATTTTCTTTTTATCCTATGGGGAAAAAACACGAAAGTCCAAATGCAGGACATCCAATAACAGCTATGGCTTTATCACTAGATATAAAATTAGGTGGAGATACAAGCTATTTTGGAAAAGTAAAGAAAAAACCTTTTTTTGGCTCTAGTAGAGAGATTATAAAAAAAGATGATGTTATAAAAGCATTGTCTATAAAAAATATTATTGATACACTAATTATTTTTGTATTGATTATTTTTTTTATTATTACCTAAACATAAGCAAACTTATTATACACTCTCTCTTATGAATAAAAATAGTGTAGTTGCCAAAAAACAATTTGGACAAAATTTTTTAAAAGATGAGAGTGTACTACACAAAATCATCCAAGCGATGCCCAACAACGATAACAAAATCGTAGAAATTGGCCCTGGCTTAGGTGATTTAACTAAATTTTTAGTAGATGTCAAAAGTGTAGAAGCTTTTGAGGTTGATACCGATTTATGTAAAATATTACAAAGTACATTTAAAAAAGAGATTGACACCGAGAGACTCCATATAAATTGTGGGGATGTTTTAGAATCTTGGGAGAGTAGCCTAATAGATGAACCTTATGATTTGGTAGCAAATTTACCATATTATATAGCGACAAATATCATCTTAAAAGCACTCGCTGATCCTATGTGTAAAAATATACTTGTAATGACTCAGCTTGAAGTTGCAGAAAAATTTTGTGCAACTGTGGGTGAAAAAGTGTTTGGTTCTTTGGGTATTATAACTCAAAGTATAGCAACTTCTCGTATCGTTGTAAAAGTTCCACCAACTGCATTTGATCCACAACCAAAAGTTGACTCAGCTGTATTTTTGATACAAAAAACTAAAGATAGAAGTGATGAGAATTTTGAGGGATTGCTTAGAGTTGCATTTAAGCAACCCAGAAAAACTCTTATGAAAAATCTATCTCAAGTTTATGATAAAAAAATATTGCAAGAGATATTTGAAAAATTAGATTTTACATTAACCGTGCGTCCTCATCAAGTAAGCACATCAGACTATCACCAAATTTATAACATATTAAAAGGAAATTTGGATGGCAGAAGAAACAACACAGGGAACTAATACAAACCCTAACCAAAACCGTAACAAACCAAATAAAAATAACCAAAACAGACAAAAACCAAGCAATAACAAAAATAAAAACAAATATAAAAAACAACCAACATCAGTAGATGCAACTCTAAAAGAGTTTGTAGTTAAAAATCAAGAAGCACATAAACAAAGATTAAACCCACACTATAAACTAGACTTAAATTCTCGTGCAAAAATCCGTGTAACTCCACTAGGAGGTCTTGGCGAAATTGGTGGAAATATTGCAGTTTTTGAAACTCAAAATGAAGCTATACTTGTAGATGTTGGTATGAGTTTTCCAGATGAAGATATGCATGGTGTAGATATACTTGTACCTGATTTTTCATATATAAGAGAGATAAGAAAAAAGATAGTAGCAGTTATAATAACTCATGCTCACGAAGACCATATAGGTGCTATGCCATATCTTTTTAAAGAGATGCAATTTCCTATATATGCAACACCACTTCCACTTGCTATGATAGGAAACAAGTTTGATGAGCATCACTTAAAAGACCATAGAAAGTATTTTAATCCAGTTGAGAAAAGAAAAGTATATAAAATCGGAAACGATTTTGAGATAGAGTGGATGCATATGACTCACTCAATCTTAGACTCTTCATCTTTAGCAATCACTACCGATGCTGGAACTATTATCCATACAGGAGATTTTAAGATAGACCATACCCCTGTTGATGGATATACTGCTGATTTACATAGACTTGCTTACTATGGAGATAAAGGTGTTTTATGTTTGCTTAGTGACTCAACTAATTCGCATAACCCTGTACCAACTCCATCTGAGCTGAGTGTTGCACCAGCTCTTGATAGAGTATTTTCTAAAGCAGATGGTAGAATTATACTTTCAACTTTTAGCTCAAATATCCACCGTGTTTATCAAGCTATACAATATGGTATCAAGTATAATCGTAAAGTTTGTGTTATAGGTCGCTCAATGGAAAGAAATATAGAGATAGCTATGGCTTATGACTATATAAGATTTCCTAAAAATATCTTTATAGATGCAGATGAAGTTGCTCGTATGAATGATAAAGAGGTGCTTATAGTTACAACTGGTTCACAAGGTGAAGCAAATTCGGCACTTTTTAGAATGAGTATAGGTGAGCATAGACATATAAAAATCAAACCAACTGACCTTATAGTTCTTTCATCTCGTGCAATCCCAGGTAATGAGGGAAGCATCTCAAATATGATGAACCACCTACAAAAAGCTGGTGCAAAAATGTGTATGGATAAAGATATACATGTTTCAGGTCATGCATCTATTGAAGAACAAAAACTTATGCTTAGACTTTGTAATCCTAAGTTTTTCTTACCAGTTCACGGTGAGTATAACCATGTTGTAAAACATAAAGAGACTGGTATGATGTGTGGTATCCCTGAGAGAAACATACTTATAATGACAGATGGTGAACAGATAGAAATCGCACCAAAATTTATGAGAAAAGTAAAAACTGTTAAAACTGGTAAAACTTACATAGATAATCAAAACAATTATCAGATAGAAGATGACATCATCTTAGACCGTCAAAAACTTGCATCTGATGGTATAGTTATGATGGTAATTGAGATAGACTCTGATAACACAAAAATGACTGCAAAACCAAGAGTTACAACATTTGGTATAGTACCAGATAGAAGAGATAAAGCTTTTGCAAAAGAGATGGAAGATGTAATAGAGCATTACCTACTTCATGTAAAAAAAGCACTTCTTGAAAATACAAGAGCATTGGAAAATGACCTTCGTCAAGTTGTTAGAAAACACATATATAGAAGAATGAAAAAGTATCCACTTATCGTTCCACATATATTAGTTTCTTAAGAGGACATAAATAATTTCATAGGTTTTATGATAAAATAAACCTATGAAATTATCCCACTTAAAACAAATAACAACTTACTTAAAAAACTTTAAAAAAATCTCAGCTATACATAGAGTTTCAGACACTATTATAAAAGTAGTATTTGATAAAAATGATGATATATACTTTCAGATGCAACGCTCAAACTCTAGTATCTTTAAATGTAGTTCATACTCCCGTTCTAAGGTTTATAATGCCCCTTTTGATGTTGTACTAGCAAAAAGGTTTAATCGCTCAAATATACTAGATATAGAGATTATAAATGATGATAAAATACTAAGGATTAAAACATCAATATCATCTGCCTATAAACAAGAGATAACATATCTACAATTTGAATTTACTGGTAAATACACAAATGTCATCATACTAGATGAAAATAACATTGTTTTAGAAGCCTTAAGACATATAGATATATTTTCATCATTTCGTGAAGTTAGAGTTGGTCAAAAACTACTAGATGTGCCATCTGCTCCATTTAAAGCAAAAGAGTATCCACTAGATGATGTAGAAGAGTTTTTATACTCTGTTTATGAAAAAGAAACAAAACAAAAACTAGACTCGCTAAAAAAACAAAAAATTGCATTTTTAACAAAAAAATTAAACAAACTAGAAAAAAGCTATAACTCCCTTGCTAGTATAGAAAAACTAAAAGAGGATATAGAGATATACAACCATTATGGTAACCTTGTTTTATCTAACTTACACAATATAAAACCTTATCAAAAGAGTATAAAAGTATATGATTATGATGGAAAAGAGATAGAGATAAAACTTGATAAATTATATTCAAATGCATCAGATATATCAAATAACTTTTTTACAAAAAGTAAAAAAGCAAAACAAAAACTACAAAATCTTCACATTGAGATAGATTCTTTAAAATCAAAGATAAACCATATAAAACACTTTTTACAGATAGTAAAAGATGCTAAAGATATATCTAAGATAATGTTACTTTTTCCAAAAAAACTCAAAGATAAAAAGATAAAAGAGAGTGACTCAATAGAAACTTTTTATATAGAGGGTTATAAGGTTCAACTAGGTAAAAATGAAAAAGGTAATATTGAAGTTTTAAAAAATGCAAAAGCAAGAGATATCTGGATACATATGAAAGATAGACCATCAGCTCACGCAACAATAACAACAGATAAACAAAATGTACCTATGCATATCATAGAGAGTGCTGGTAGAATTTGTGTCGAATTTACAATGTTTACAAAAGATAGATATCTTGTTGATTATACACCTAGAAGGGAAGTCACCATACAAGATGGAGCGAATGTACTATATAACAAATATAAAACTATAGAGATTGACACTCGTGAGTAGATAAGTAACCTAAGTTTAACAACAAAATACCCAAAGAGAGTAAATGCTATTTATCTGCATTTGACGAAGCTCTATGTAGTGGGTGTTGATAATGAGCAGGATTCATCGCTTTATAAGCTAATCCACCAACAACTGCTAAACCTATCAATATATATATCGCTATTTTCATTTGTAATATCTCCTTAAATCATCTATTTTTGAACCCATATTTAAAAGTAGCATATCAGCTATAACTAATGATGCCATAGCCTCACAAACTACACTTCCTCTTATGGCAACACATGGGTCATGTCTGCCTTTTAATGAAAAATCAACCTCTTCATTTTGAGTTGTAATTGTGTGTTGTTTCTTAAATATAGATGGTGTTGGTTTAAAGTAAACATTTAACACTATATCTTCACCGTTACTTATACCACCTAGTATTCCACCTGAGTGATTACTCTCAAATCCATCTTTTCTTATGGCATCGTTGTTTGATGAACCTTTAGAAGATGCACTTAAGATACCATCTCCTATCTCAACTGCTTTTACAGCATTTAGACCCATCATAGCATCTGCTAAAACACCATCAAGTTTATAATAAAGTGGTTGACCCAAACCAACTAGAACACCCTTTACTAAAACTCTAGCAACTCCACCAACAGAATCATGGTCATTTTTTGCTTTTAAGATAGCATCTTTTTGAAGTTGCTCTTTTTTAGCATCTAAAGAGTAGATAATACTTTTTTTTGCATATTCATAATCAAACTCTTCACTTTTAATACCATCTATCTCAGATATACCACTAAAAACTTCTATACCTAACTCTTTTATCATCAGTTTTGCGATAGCGCCAGCAGCAACTCTTGCAGCTGTCTCACGAGCAGAACTTCTACCTCCACCACGATAATCTCTCAAACCGTATTTGTGAAAATATGTAAAGTCAGCATGACCTGGACGAAAAACATCTTTTATATTTGTATAATCACGAGATTTTTGATTGGTATTATATATAATCATAGCTATTGGTGTTCCTGTACTTAAACCCTCAAACACACCACTAAGTATCTCAACTTTATCTGCTTCTTTTCTAGCTGTTTCAAACTCACTCTTACCAGGTTTTCTACGGTCTAATTCACTTTGAATATACTCTTCATCTATCTTAAGTCCAGCTGGAACACCATCAAGTAAGCATCCTATCGCTTTTCCATGACTTTCACCAAAAGTTGAAAATCTTAATCTTTCACCAAAACTATTCATTATCTTCCCTTAATTTTATAAAGAATTTAGCACCCATATTTATTAGACTTCTTGCATAATCATACCATCTTAATGGCTATTTTTTTAAAATCTCTATTGCTAACTTTGCAGCCTCTTGTTGTGCCATCTTTTTACTTTTACCAATAGCTCTTGCATACTCTTTATCTTCTATGATAACAGCAACTTCAAACTCTTTTAAATGGTCTGGTCCACGAGTTGCAACAACTTCATAAACAGGAGTTAAACCAAATCTAGCTTGAGTTAATTCTTGTAAAGTTGTTTTAAAATCACAAAATAAAGAATCCAAAGATATATCACTATGATTCTTTTCTATCAGTTTTATAGCTATATCATTTACAACTTCTAATCCAGCTTCAAGATAAATAGCACCCATAACAGCTTCAAAAGCATTTGAAAGTAAAGATGGTTTTTCTCTTCCACCATTGTTTTCTTCTGCATTTGAAAGATATATATAATCTCCCAAATCAAGATACTTAGCCAGTTTATCAAAACCCTTTTCATTTACAAGAGATGCTCTTATCTTAGATAAATTACCCTCATTTGACTTTGGAAACTTTTTATAAAGATACTCACCCACTATAAGGTCTAAAACAGCATCTCCTAAAAATTCCAACCGCTCATTATCGTAGGGCTGTTTATGGCTTTTATGTGTCAGCGCTTCGGTAATAAGCTTTGGTGATTTAAACTTATATCCTAGTTTTTCTTCCAAAATTTCTAAATTCTTAAGCAATTAATTTTCCCTTTTGTATTTATATTAATTAATATTATAGCAAAAAAAGTTTTTTAAACTTCTAGTTTTTCTTTCTGCCTTTGAGCTTCATCTCTAGCAAGAATATCGCATCTTTCATTTTCTATATGACCATTATGCCCACGAACCCAAGTCCCACGAACTTTATGTGGTTTTGATACTTCAAGATACTCTTTCCATAAATCAACATTTTTTACTTTCTTAAAATCTCTTTTTATCCAACCATCTAACCATTCATTTATAGCTTTTACAACATAAGATGAATCAGATATAACCTCAACTTCACACGGTTCTTTTAGTGCTTTTAATCCAGCTATAACACCAGATAACTCCATCCTGTTGTTGGTTGTATGACTCTCTCCACCAACAAACTCTTTTTCAACATCACCATATCTTAAAATTGTGCCATAACCACCAGCACCAGGATTACCCAATGCACTACCATCACTGAAAAGAGTTATTTTCTTCACTAAAATTCCTATGATAATCTTTTACTAAACTTATCTCTATATTTGAACTATCTACACTATGGCATTTCATACATCTACCAAAAGCAAAAGGTGATACTTGTTTACAATTATCACAAACATATTCAAAACTAAGTGTCGCATTAGCTTTTGAATTAAGGTTTATTAATATATCAAACTCAAAAATATCACTACTTTTAGCAAGGTTTAAATCTCCCCTTGCAGTATATAATTCTCTTAAATAATTATTTCTTGTAATTATATCTAAATCCAAATCCTTTGTATCTATTAACCATAATATATCCACAACCTCTTCACATTTTGAAACATCAAAAGTCTGCCATGCTATTTTTGGATCTATTTTAAAAAGGTATTCAAAAATAAGATGTGTATTAGTGTTTGTTGCATTATAAATATCTATAAGACTCTTCACTTTATCCACAGAAGAAAGCTTTGAATCATTTAAAACAATCATAGCTTTGATATATGAATCCTGAGTGCCAACATCCTCTTTTAACTCCTTTAAAGGAGCTAAAACATCACAAGCTGACTGATAGTCTCTCATCTGTTCATATACTAAAAGCAAATACTGTAAAGCTTCTGGTGTACGGGGATTTTTTTTCAAAATCTCTAAAAAAACTGTTTTAGCCCTTTGTAAAAATCCAGCTTTAAAATATGTTGTACCAAATAAAAAAAGTATCTGTTTTGAGTTTTTGTTATCTTCTAACTTTAGTAACTCCGTATATATCTCTATACTTTTTTCATACTCACCTGCATCTGAGTATGCTTTTGCTAAAATCAACCAAGATTTTTCAGACAAATCACCATTTTTGACAAGTACCTTTATCTCATCTGATGATGGAATAGTATGAAACTGTTTTAAAAACTTATCTAAATGTTTTATATCTCTATCTGCTCTATATCTACCCCACCAATAAGATATAAAAGTTATAATAAAAACAAAAACAAAAAATATAATTACTGAAAAAAGTGGGTCTCTGTATTCTATAAAAAAACTATTCATATCTAATCATACACCACTACTGCATAATCATTTTTAAGATTGTAAAATGTTGACTCTGGGGTAATCTCTAAATCTTTTATCTTGCCTAACTGTATAAGTGAGTTTTTAGATATTTTTATACCATTTTCTCTAAAAAATTTTTTTATATTTACAAATTTTATATCGTTTACATATTTGTACTCAAACTCTCTATATAGTTTCATCTTCTCATAAGAAAATACATGTTCATTTATATGTAACTTATCAGAAGCATATTTTATAGGTAGATAACCAGACAAATCTGTCAAAATCTCTTCTATATGGCTATGTTTTGGTGGAAGTGTAGCTTTTTGTATAAAAATATATTTATTGTTTAATTTTAAACTAGGTGTATTTTTCCAGTATTTGTAAGCTGGATTTGATACTCCAAGTTTTGAGGAAACTTCCCTCCAAAGCCAATAAGAATTTAATGTATTTGGTAAATAAGACATAACTAATTATATAATAATTTCTCTTAAAGCTATCTCTAAAACATATATAGATATCATAGCAAAATGACATATATCAACACAATTAACCCTTACTTACTTATAGACTTAATCCTTGTTGGACTTATAATATTTGGTGCATACTATAACTACCAAAGAAAAACATATATAAAATTTTTTGAGTATTTTAAAGTTTTTGCCCTTTTTAGTCTTAGTGCCAAGTTTGCTACATACACAGGCATCCATCTAAGTAGATGGCATATAATCTCAGCCGATACATATACCATACTTATACTTATAGGTTTTGGACTAAATGCTTTAGTTATATACTATTTGTGGATTTTTATATACGATATAAGTGCTAAGTTTATAAACAATGAAAAACTAAAAATGCTACTAGCAAAGTTTATAACTGTTGTAGAGGTTGTTCTTATAGTTACATTTATGCTTTTTGCATCAATGCAACTAAGTGTAAGTAAAAGATACCTATACTCAGGTGTAAAAAAAAGCTATAGCTACCACTATATAAAAACTTTTTATACAAAATTTCTAAATGATAATATGCTAAAGATGATTTTAAACTCAGATACAGGTATCAACCATAAAGAAGTTATCTTAAAATCACTAAAAAATAGCCTATAGCACAGTTATAAGAACTGCACTTAGGGCTAACTGTATCGCAAACAGTATAGTAGATACTTTAAATGCTGTTGAAGCACTCTCTTTTATAGTATCAAAATGTATCATAAGACCGATAGCTGACATAGCTATAAGAGATATATAATGACTAGTTGCCGATATAACTGCTTCTACACTTTTTGGTAAAACTTGAAATGATGCTAAAACTACAAAAAATAAAAACCAAAGTATAAAAGATGGAAAACCAACTTTTGCTTGAGTCTCCTGCTCATCTGTGTTTTTTGCACTCTCTCTTTTTGCTAGATAAATAAGTATAAAAACTAAAGGTGCAAGAAGTAAAACTCTACCCATCTTAACAACTGTTGCATTCATACCAGCTTCATCAGATATACTAAATCCACCAGCAACTACTTGACCAACTGCTTGAAGAGTATTTCCAACAAAAACACCAGCATCAAAATCGTTAAAATGTAGCAAGTAAGCTAAAGCAGGTGCTAAAAATATCCCAACAGTACCCATAAGATTTACAAGTGCTATACTTATAGCCACATCATCACTTTTAACTTTTGCTACACCTGAAGTTGCAGCTATCGCTGATGAACCACATACTGCATTACCTATACCTATCATAAGAGCTAGTTTTGGATTTATCTTAAATAATTTTCCTAAAAATACACCCATAAATATAGTAAATACCATCGCAATAACTATAATAAAAATCGTTTTAACACCTAAACTAGCAAGTATAGTAAAGTTAAGATTTATCCCTAAAAGAGCGATAGCAAACATTAGTAAATCTTTCTCTGCAAACTTTATCCCACTTAGATATTCTGAACCTTTTTTATTTAAAAATGGAAATTTATTTCCTATAATCATTCCTAATATTATCGCCACCGTTGCAGCACTAAAAGAGATAAGCTTAGCAATGATTACAGCGATAGTTGCAACAACTATACTAACCACTAATCCTTTCGTATATACTTTATATTTTGAGATTCGGCTCATTAATTCACCTTATATTTAATTATAATAAAAATGAATTATAGCACTTTTCTTATTTTACTTCTATCTCCAAATTTAACTTAATAAATTTTTCATCAGTATCATTTGAAATAGTTATATCTTTTTCTCTAATTCTCATAGGATTTACTAATTTTCTCAACTTTCGCACATAAATTCCACTAAATCCATAAACTTAAGTTGAGTATTAAAGCCCATAAATAGGCACTTTTTAGTATAATTTTGTCACCACAACTCAATTATTAAAGGCTATTTTATGGAACTGGCAATATCAATGCAGCTTTTTATAAAAATACTTACAAAAATCTCTGAAATACAAAATGTTGTCAAGGAGAATAAAAATTTCTTACAGATTATCGCTGTTCTCAGTGCTTACACTCAAAAAGAGTTAGGTTTTATGTGCGAAAGTTGAGTAATAAAACTAATAAAGCTAAAATCTTTTTTTTCATAAAAAACTCCATTTCTTTTCAAAGTTTATCTTATATAGCTATAATTCACAATAAAATTACAAGTGGATTATAAATGAAAGCTATCTGTATATCAGCTGTTGCATCAAACCAAGGCAAAACCATCTTAACGATGGCACTACTTCACCACTTTAAAAACTCTGTTCGCCCTTTTAAAATCGGACCAGACTACATAGACCCACTTTTTCATCAAAAGATTTCAGATACACCATCTATAAATCTCGACACATTTATGATGAGTAAAAAACAGGTTAAGTGGATATTTCAAAAGTACAGCGATAAAGATATATCTATATGTGAGGGTGTTTCTGGGTTTTATGATGGTATGGATAAAGGATGCAGTGCTTATGGGGTAAGTAAACTCTTAAACATCCCAACTATACTACTTCTTGATGGAAGTTCTAGTTATATAACTGTTAGTGCAGTTTTAAAAGGGTTAGTTAGTTATAGGGATAACAACACTATAAAAGCCGTAGTTTTAAACCGTCTATCATCTGAGCATCATTTTAACCTTATAAAAAATCAGATAGAAAAAGACTTCTCAAACATAGTGGTTTTAGGATGGATACAAAAAAATCTACCATCATTAAAAAACACCCACTTAGGCTTAGATATAACAGATATGAGTTTTATACGAAATATCTCTGATGAAGTTTTAAAATATATGGACTTAAAAGCCCTAAACAAGATAGCTAAAGAGTTTAAACTAAAAAAAGTTAAAAAATATCCATTTAAAAAAGTACCAAAACAAAACAAAAAACTAGCCATAGTAAATGATGAAAATTTCTCTTTTTTATACCACGATAACCTAAAGTTTTTACAAAAAACATTTAAAAAAGTTATGATTATAAACTCAACAAAAGATGAAAAAATCCCAAAAGATGCAGATATAGTTTATATAGTTGGTGGATATGTTGAAACACCACACCACTATAACAACATAAAACACTCTAACAGATTTAAAACATCACTTATAAAACACTCAAAAACAAAACCCATATATGCAGAGTGTGCAGGGCTACTCTACCTAGCTAAAAAAGTAGATGAGAAACAGATGAGTGGCATCTTAGACTTAGAGTTTACACTAAAGGGTAGGTTTCAAAGGATGGGATACTACTATGCTAGTAGCGACAACTCAAAAGGACACTCTTTTCACTATACAAATATAAAAGATAAAGTTGAGGGAGTAGATATACTATCAAAACAAAAACAAGGCACAGGAGAGATTGGAAGTTGGCAAAAAGACAAGGTGTTTGGAACATACTTACACTCGATGCTAAGGGGTAATGCAAAACTTATAAAAAAGAGATTTTTATGAATGATACTCAAAAACTACTAGAGATTATGCAAAACAGAAGAGATGTAAGGGGGCATGATTTTTTAGATAAAGATATATCTGATGATGATTTAGAGTTTATACTAAAAGCTGGTATATCTGCTCCATCTGTTGGTTACTCTCAACCGTGGAAGTTTATAATCATAAAAGATAAAAAGATAAAAAATGAGATTTTTCAAAACTTTGAGGTAGAAAATGAAAAAGCCAAAAAGATTTTTAAATCAAGCAAACTTTATCCACACCTAAAACTAGAAGGCATCAAAGAAACACCACTAAATATAGCCGTACTTTACGAACAACCAAAAGAGGATATACTAGGTATGACAACCATGTCAAAGATGGGTGAATACAGTGTAGTATGTGCCGTGCAAAATATGTGGCTAATGGCAAGAACACTAAATATCGGTCTAGGCTGGGTTAGCATCTTAGATGAGCAAAAAGTGCTAAAAAGCATAAAAGCCCCTAAAAATCATACACTTATAGCATACCTTTGTTTAGGCTATGTAGATAAGTTCAAAACTGAACCAGAGTTAAAAACTCTAAAATGGAAAAAGGAAAAAAAACTAGATGAGCTATGCAAAGTGGTTTGAAAAACATTCAAAAAAACATAAAATTATAGTAGATAAACTAAGAAAACAAAACTATACAAAAGAGCAGATTATAGAGTATTTTTGTTATGAAAATATGCAAAAAAATGAGCTGGATTTTTGCCCACTCTACAAAGATAACAAAAAATGCCACGATATGCAAAAACTAAACTGCTACCTTTGTGCTTGTCCAAACTTCCGTTTCAATGATGAT
>JAMOQV010000259.1 GCA_027068615.1 Helicobacteraceae bacterium
ATAAGCATTATAAGAAAAGTGCTAAATCATTTACTTTTGATGTAACTATACAGTATCTAAGAGATAAACTAAACATACCAGATACTTATAGATATGACAACATAAAAAAGCAAATAATTACAGTAGCACAAAAGCAATTTAAAGAACATACAGATATACAGTTCACATATACAGAACAAAAAATAGGTAGAAAAGTTGATAGGCTCATCATTACGATAAAACCAAATATCAAAAAAATAGATAAAAAGATAGTATCAGCAAACGACTATCCTATCGAAGTTATGGCACTTAAAGGCACACCAAACTTTAGTAATGATGATGATTTTATAATAGCTTATGATGATGGCTCATTTCAACTAAAAAAAGCAAATGGCAGTTATGTATATTTTAAAAGTTTAAAACAATTTATTTATATGTTGCATAATGAAGAATTTTAAGAGTTTTCTCTGTATAATTTTAGAAGAGTACAGGTGTTTGCACTTTTTACGACAATTTTGCGTCAGCAAAATTTCTAAAAGGTGCGAAGCACCTCTTGGCTATCTATAAAAAGCTGTCGGACAACGATTATTAAATTAAAAAGGAAGTGACAAAGATAAAATAAAAGGTTATATTAATGTCAAATTTTGGATTAACAAAGTACCAAATTAAAAAGGCTAAAGAGAAAGTAAAGTTTAACAAGAGTTTTATGAGTGCAAACGGTGTTCAAGTTGATGACAAGAAAGTACCATTTATAAAGTTTGTAGCAAATAGTTATATTAATAGTGATAGATATGTGGCTGAATTGCAACATCGTGCTTGGTCTATCTATGAGTATGCAGATGAGAGAGAACTAAAAAATATATTTATAACTCTGACACTTCCTAGTAATTGGCATCCAAAGAAAAGCTTTAAAAACAAGCTGATAAATAATAAGAAATTCAGTGGTCGCACATATATAGCAACTATCAATAAAATTAAATTTCTTAATTGTAAAGTTACTCAACATATCCCATTTATTGAACCTATACTAGATTTTAGAACTACTATAGATAAATACACTCCTCGTAATGCTTCTAAAGAGCTATCTAAGCAATTAAAAAGATTTTTTGATGATAGAAGCTATAAAGAAATAAACAAAGAAGATAGATGTTACTTTAGAGTTACAGAGCCACATAAGGATGGTACACCGCATCTACATATATCTCTATTTGTTCCATCTGACAAGGTTGAAAGAGTTGTTAAAGCCTTAAATCGCTTATACCCTGCTCCTATGTCAAAAATAGAGGTTAATGTAAACTCTCCAGTATCTTACTTAATGAAATATGTACTAAAGACACTTGACGATTTAAGAGAAGATAATTCTAAGCTTACTAACCTCTCTTTATGGTATATATATCACGGTATTTCAAGGTTTTACACTTCAAGAACATTCGTATCTTTGGAAGTTTATAGAAAATTAAAAGGTATGTATACCTTGAGAGATTTAACAAAGGATTATCTTACCGAGGACTTATCTATTTACATTGATACAACAACAAAAAAGATAGTTAAGATAGAAAATGAACACGGAACACTCTACACACCTAAACCTATAAATTGGTATGATAAGTTCTTAGAAACTGAAGACAGTTGGCAAAAACGAAAACTTAAAAAAGCTATTGATGTTATGATAGATGGGGAAGAATTTATAATAATACCAGACCAACTTTTCGATTTAAACAAATATAATGATGAGTGTAATATTACTGGCGAACAACCTAAAAGCATAGATACCATACTAAAACCTAGACCTATACATAAAATGAGCGATATGTCTCTTTATAGACACTTTCAAAGATTAGATATAGAAGTTGTTGATTATAGATATTATTTAAATTGTAGAAATGCTTTAATAGAGAGAGGATATAATTTATAGCAATTATGAAATGAAAAAATAAGAATAAAGCCCTATATATAAAAAAACATCGAACCCTTATTTTAATATATCTTTTTTATAAAAGTGTCATATTTAGTAAATATGAGCTAATTATGACTATATTTGAAGTGGTCATAATATACAATTTCATTAAATGCTTTAAGTTTCAAAAATTAAAAAGTAAACCTTAAATTAAGGAATAATTTATAGAAACATAATTGCTTAAAATACACTTAATAAAGATGTAAATAATAAAGTTTATATATTATAAATTCTTATATATTACAGTTTGGTACTTTTGTAATATTAACTATTTTAAATAATTCATAATAAATTCAATAAAATAGCTTTAAAGCCCTATATTAGGCACTTTATGACTTAAAAAACACTTAATTTTATGATAAATTTAGCAACTCTTTATGACTGTTTTTTGGTGATTCTACTTGATTTTTGAAGTGTTAAAACTACCTTAAAAAGCTAAACTAATTTATATCTTAAGATAAATATTTTTAATAGTTAAAACTTAAACTAAGATATATTTAAGCTTTACTTTTGAGATGATATTTTAGCATAATTTACAGATTTTTGATACAAT
>JAMOQV010000260.1 GCA_027068615.1 Helicobacteraceae bacterium
AATCTCTCTAAAAAATAAAACCATACATGATATAAATAAAATGAAAAAAAAGATAGATTTTTTAAAATCATCTATGCATCATAAGTCAGATCCTAAAGAAAAAGTCTCTTTTGATATAACATCATAAGATTAAGTAAGAGAGTATAAATAACTTCATAGCCAACAACATTTAAAAGATTTAGATTTGAGGCAAATTTTGCTTGGCGATACTAGTATCGTTAAGTAAAGTTTAACGAAGAAGATAATTCTTTTAAATGTTGCCCTATGGGTGAAACAAGAGGTTACAAGCTATTTCGTTGAAAACTTTTGAAGCTATTAATAGCTCCTGCAAATTTTCGCCTCTTATCTTGCAACCTCTTGTTTCATTGGCTGTGAAATTATTTATACTCTCTTACTTATCTTTTTCTATAACTAAGAGCTTCTAAGAGATGCTTTTTAGTTATAACCTCTGAACTATCCAAATCAGCTATACTTCGAGATACTTTTTGAATCTTTTTTATACTTCTAAAAGATAATGCAAATCTATCTATAGCCATATCTAAAGTTGCTTTTGCTTCATCATCAAGTACACAAAACTTTTCTATCTCCTCATCATTTAGTTTTGCATTAAAGTTTTTCTGTCCCCTTTTTTTACTAAATTTATGTGCATCTAAAACTTTTTGATGCAACTCTTCAGAGGTAAAACTACTTTTATCATCTCTTGATACTTTTTGCATAACTACAAATATATCTATCCTATCTAAAAAAGGGTCTGAGAGTCTGTTTTTATACCTTTGTATCTCTAAGTCATTACAACGACACTCTTTAGTATCATCTAAGAGATTTCCGCAAGGGCAAGGGTTCATAGCCCCTATAAATAGAAAGTTTGCTGGATATTCAACCTTTGAATTTACCCTTGAGACTCTGATGCGATTATCTTGCATAGGTTCTCTTAAAGCCTCTAAGACATTTTTAGAAAAATGTGGAAGTTCATCAAAAAATAAGATGCCATTATGAGCCAAACCAACTTCACCTATCTGAGCTTTGTATGAACCACCACCAAAGATGCTAGCAGGGGTTGATGTGTGGTGTGGACTTCGCATATTTCTAAGTGGTTTAAAAAGTGGTTCTTTTAACTCTAAAACATCAAGTTTAGCCATATCTAAAATCTCATCTATCCTCATAGGTGGAAGTATATATTTAAGTCGTGATGCTATCATACTTTTACCACATCCAGGGCTTCCCTCTAAGATGATATTGTGAAAACCAACGGCAGATATAAGTGAAGCTCTTTTTGCTACCTCTTGCCCTTTTACATCTTTAAAATCATCTTTATACTCTTTTGTATAGTAAAATATCTCATTTTTTATATTATAGTTAGGATATTCTATCCCTATTTGATTTATACTTGGTTTTACCTGTGTTTGGTTTTTTAGTAACTCTATGGCATCTTGGAGATTTTTTACACCATAAAACTCTATATTTGGGATTTTAGATAGTTTTTCAAGCGAAGAGTATGGAACTAATGCTTTTTTTATAAGTTTTTGGTTGGCAAGGGATAGTAAAAGTGGGTAAAGGTAGGTATTTTCTTTTACTGTACCATCTAGTCCCAATTCACCAAATGCAAACCACTCACTAAAATCATCATCAACACCATTTAGTGCTATCATCAAAGCGATGCTAAGGTCAAACTGTGAGCCATCTTTTCTTAAATCTGATGGAACAAGTGAAAGAGTAATCCTTTTTGGTGGAAATGAAAAGTCATTACTAAGTAAAGCTGACTTTACCCTCTCTTTTGATTCGTTTATCGAAGTTGAAGCCATACCAACAACACTAAAAGATGGTAAACCTCTAGTAAGAGTTGATTCAACATCAACCACTTTTGCATCTATCCCCTCATAAGTTGCACATAGTATCTTTTTCATAATATTCCTTATCTTGAATATTATACGATATTTTTTGAAAATGGATTATAAATATAACAAATTGTCATATTTTTGTATAAAGTTATTTTGGAAGTGTAGGTTGTAGAGTTTAAGCAAAAGCCCAAAAAGGGCTAAAGCTTACAGGCGTGATTCGTAACGTCTCATCATATAAAGACGTTTAAGCATTTTCTTACGAGATGCTATTTTGAATTTCTTACGTTTTTCAGTTTCCGTTTCGTGGAAACGGCGAGCTCTAGCTTCTGTAACGATTAAGTTACGGTCAGTTTGCTTCTTGAAACGACGGTAAGCAGCATCAAAATTATCATCTGCACGTAGTACGATACCAGGCATATCACATCACCCACTTTCTTTTAAAATTTGAACTAAAATTATAACTAAATATTCTTAAAAATTTATATTTTCTTACTTATGCAAAAAGTAAGTAAGAGAGTATAAATAACTTATATAGTTTTAGAAATAATATAGAAGATATTAAATACACAACTTCTAAACTCAATATTAATGATAAAACTATAATTAATTCATTACTAATTCCTATATTAAATGATTATGAAAAATTA
>JAMOQV010000261.1 GCA_027068615.1 Helicobacteraceae bacterium
GAGCAAAAAAAGACAAACGAACTAGAGAAAAAGCATTAGAAAAGATAGAAGCTAAATTAAATAAAAAAAATATTGCTAAATCAGATTTAAAACTATCATATTATGCTAAATATCTTGATATAGATGATAAGTGTAGTATAAAATATATTCTTAATAATAATAAAGTATTACAAGATGAAAAACTTGATGGCATCAAAGGATTTGCAACTAATGATTTTACAATATCAGCTCAAGATGTAATAGCTCATTATCAAAATCAATATGAAGTTGAAAGAGCTTTTAGAATATCTAAAACAGATTTAAAAATAAGACCTATCTATCATAGATTAGAAACTAGAATAAAAGCTCATATATTAATCAGCTTCATATCATATACAATCTACAAAGAATTTGAAAGAAAACTCAAACTTAATGATGTGAAATTTAACTTCTCTCAAAAGTTTTTACGAAAAATAATTGAACATTTAATAGCTTTAAAAATTGATAATGAAATTATACCTATAAATCCATCTGATATACAAAAACAAATTTTAGATGCTATAAAAAATTAGTAAAATCAGATGTGTGCCTTATCGTACAAAACAGGTGGGCTAAAGTAAACGATAGTTTTAATACCCCTACAAACAACTATGTGATACAATAATCGATAACATAGAATACTTGCTAAATAAGTTTTAATACCCTCTTATTTTAATCTTAAATTGTTTTTGCATATTAAATAAAAAGCTATTAAATTTTTATAATTTTTCCCATTCAAACTTAACTATATTTTTTTCATCTTCATAAAAGTTTATACCAACAAGATATATATCTTTATCTTCATTTAGGTATTTATCTGCATAGTTTTTATCTTTGATTTGAGCTAGTGCATCTTCATCTCTAACTTTAAACTCTATGATATATATAAGATTATTTAGTTTTATCGTTAGGTCTATACGACCTTTGTTTGTTACATCTTCACCTATTATATCTAGTCCTAATGATTGTAGATATACATAGATAACACTTGCATAGTATCCTTCATAGTTTTTTTATATATGTTAAGTTATTGTATGGGATAGATTCAAACATTGTTTTTAGCGATGTTTTAAAATCTTCTAAGTTTGCTTCTAGTAAGGCTTTGTATATAGGGGTTTTATAGATATTTGGTGCATTATTTTTTGTAAGCAATTCTATTATATGGTCATTTAGTGATTGTTTTACTTCTACATTTGGTAGTTTTAGTTTATACTCTATAGATTCAAAAAGAGTTATACTCATCTCATCTATAGTTAGATAACCTACTTGGTAAAGTATAACTTCTAAATCTAAATTTTCTATATCAAAGCTATCTAATAGTTTTTTACCTACTACTAAGTTTGATAATTTTGGTAAGAAATAGTTGTTTTTTTGATTAGTTTTATTAGAAATGTTGGTGTTCCTGTTGAGAACCAATAGTTGTCAAATATATAACCTTTATCTATAAAAAGTAATAAATCAAACGGATTATAAACATCATCTTTTAAAAAGTTATATCCGTTATACCATCTTTTTACTTTTTCTAAATCTACACCATCTAAGTATGGTAAAAAACTACTTTCTACATCTTTTTGAGTATATCCACAGATATTGCCATATCTTTTATCTAAGCTTATATCTGTTAGCATATTTAACCCACTAAATATACTTGCTTTGCTAAACTTACTTACCCCTGTTAAAAAAGCAAACTTTATATATGCATCATTTTCTTTTAGTTGGCTATATAAACCTTTTAAAAACTCTCTGTTTTGCTACTTCTATATTATCTAGTATGGGTTTATCGTATTCATCTATAAGCACTACTACTTTTTGATTATACTTTTTATATGCTTTTTGGATTAGTTCTTCAAAGCAGTTTGATACATCTGCATTTTTACAAACTATATCTAATCTTTCTTGATTATTTTCAAAAACTTTGGATGCTCCTAGTTTAGTAGCATCCAAACTTCTAAAATCACTCCCACCCCAACTTATCTTGATAACTGGGTATTTTACTTCCCAATCCCACTTATCATATATGGCTAAACCTTTAAATAACTCTTTATTCCCCTCAAAGATATTATATAAAGTATCTAAAAATAAGCTTTTTCCAAATCTTCTAGGTCTTGATAAGAAGATATAGCTATAACTGTTTATAAGATTATATGCTATATCTGTTTTATCTATGTAGAGATAATCTTCTTCTCTTATCTTTTTAAATGTTTGGATGCCTATTGGTAGTTTTTTCATATTAGTTTTATCCTTAAGAGTTTAAAAGCTCTAACAACTCATCTCCACTAAACTTAACATCATCTTGTTGCTTATCTGCATCGTAGATGCCATCTTGTATGGCTTGTTTTCTCTTTTGTAACTCTAGTATCTTTTGCTCTATAGTGTTTTCAACTATAAGTTTATATACAAAAACTGCTTTGGTTTGTCCTATACGGTAGGCTCTGTCTG
>JAMOQV010000262.1 GCA_027068615.1 Helicobacteraceae bacterium
ATCAACAGCATCTTCTGAACAAGATACAGGTATATCTCAAATCAACTATGCTATGACCTCACTTGATCAAGTAACTCAACAAAATGCATCTGCTTCTGAAGAGTTAGCTAGTGCTAGTCAACAGATGAAAGCTCAGGCTCAACAGCTTAAGTTGTTGGTATCTTTTTTTAAGATAAAGAATAATAGTGATATAATTCGCTAAAAAAATTGGCTTTTTATGAAATTTAGTAAATATATGGGTGAATGGTTGTATGGTAAAGATGGTTACTATGCAACTTATAAAGATATAGGTAAAAGTGGTGATTTTTATACAGCAGTTAGTACAAGTAAGTTTTTTGGTGGTACTATAGCTAAACATATCATATCTTTAGTTGATGAAGGTTTTTTAAAAAAAGATGGTGTTGTTTGTGAGATAGGGGCTCATCATGGGTATTTTTTAGCAGATATTTGTGAGTTTATATATACTTTAAGACCAAAACTATTGAGTAGTTTGAAGTTTGTTATTATAGAAAGATTTGATAATCTTCAAGAGTTTCAGAAAAATTATTTTAAAGATTCTTTTGGGGATGTTGTAAATCTAACACACTATAAATCTCTAAGTGAATTAAAATGTGATAATGCTTTTTTTATAGCAAATGAGATATTTGATGCATTTCCTTGTGAGCTATACTATAAAGGTAAAGTAGCAACAGTTGATAATCATAATATTGAATTTGATGCAGAAGATAGTTTTGTAGATGAAAAGGCTAAAAAGTATCATAAAACAAGGGGTGAAATAGCTATAGGTTATGAAGAGTTTGCTTTAGAGATGGCTAATTGTGCAAAAACATTTGAGTTTATGAGTTTTGATTATGGAGAGATGCAAGCTCGTCCAGATTTTTCAATCAGGGTATATACAAAACATAAAGTTATACCTTTTTTTGATGAAGAGATAAAACGGGATGAACTTTTTGCAAACTCTGATATAACTTATGATGTTACATTTGAACATGTAAAAGATGCTTATGAAGAGGCTAATGTTAAGTTTATAGAGTTAAAAGCACAGATGGTTGCTCTTGTAGATATGGGGATACTTGATCTTTTAGAGATGCTAAGAGAAAAAGCAGATAAAAAGATATATGAGCAAGAGTTACAAAAAGCAAAGATTTTAATTATGCCTGATTATTTGGGTGAGAGATTTAAGATGATTAGGTTTAGAAAATAAACTTATAAATATTATAATTATACTTTATCTTTTAGCAAGTTTAGATTTGATACCATACATATAATGCAATGCAAAGGTATATCTAAATGGAAAAATCAGATAAAGTTCAAAGAGAGAAAAAAGCTTTAGAAGAAGCTATAAAAGCGGAAGAAAAATATGCTCAAGAGCAGAAGTTTTATCAAGGTGATGAGTATGATTTAAAAAGTAAAGAGGTAGATCCATCAACCATACAAAATATAAAAGGTTTAGAACCTGAAAATGATTTTGATATGGATGATGTGTACGACTAGTTACTCTTGTAATCTTTAGAGATTGTTATGTTTGTATCTTTATGTGGGGTTGTTTTGTCATCTTTTAAAAATATAAGATAAAGTACTCCCCACAGCAAAAATACAACAAGAGCAATAGCACTAAAAACTACAATCAGTCTCATACTTAAAGCAAATAAAAACTTAATAAACTGAGGCATTTTATTTGTTTGTTTTATATGGAACTATTGGTAAGTTTTTAGATTTTGCATAAACCATTCCACCCAATAAATTTATAACTTTGTAGTTTAGTTTATGTGCTAAATAATCAGAAACAACGGCTGTTCTACTTGCTGTTCTACAAATCAAAGCAAACTTTTTAGTCGTATCTACTTTTTTATTTAGTTCTGTTAGAAATTTATTTAGATTAAATCTACCGTTTTGATCAAAAAATGTAATCGTTATAGCATTTTTTAAAATCCCCGTTTCAATCCACTCAGGTTTTGTTCTTATATCTACTATAGGTATATTTGATTCAACTAACTCTTTTGTTGGGTATTGATTTATTAGTTCTGCTGATAATGAACTTATCAAAAATACGAATAAAAATAAAATTTTTTTCAATTTTAACTCCTCTTTGTCAATAGTTGCTATAATAGCAAAAAAATAACAATAGGTAGAAAATAGTGGCATCACAAAAAGCAGTAGAAAATTCAAATAGATTAAGATATATAAGAGCATTGGAAAGATTTCATAAAAGTATAATCTCTTACCTCTCAAATACTCAAGAGTTAACAAATGCAAAGTATGATAAAAAGATAGATAATGCTTTAAAACTACTAAATAGAGTTGAAGAGGTCATTATATATAAGGGTGAATTGAAAGATTTACAAAATCTAGTAAAAAAGATGATAGGCTATAAAGAATCTGATAATGATATCAAAGAGATAAAAAGTGATATATTGTATCTTTCAAATCAACTAGACAAAAGCAAAAATGCTCGTAGATATAAAAAAGACAAGCATACTAAGCATAAGTTTAATGATTGGGAATAAAATATAAAAATTTAAGCCATTTTTTACTTAATATTAACCACATAATAGGTAAAATTTTTACTTATTTTATAATTAAATGGAATTTCAATGAGAATTATTTTAGTCAGTTTTATATTGGTTTTTGCAACCAATCTTATGTCAAATGTTATTAACACAATTAACTTTAATGGATTACATCAGATATCCCCAAATGTAGCACTTCGTATGTTGAATTTTGAAAAAGGTGATGATGTTGATGAAAGTATGCTTGATAAAGCTATTAAAAAATATTATAATCAAGGATATTTTACAGATATATATGCTGATGTTAATAATGATGCTTTAACTTTTAATTTTGTTGAAAAACCAGTTGTCTCACAAATAGAGATAAAAGGTTACAAAGAGAATGATGATAAAATTTTAGATAGTGTTATACAGATAAAAAAAGGTTCTCTTTACAATGAAAAAAAAATAGAATCAGCTAAAAAAAGAATTCTTGAAGCTATGAGTCAAGATGGTAAGATAGATGGTGTTGTTGAAATTCAAAAAGAGTACCTTGATAACGGAAGTATTAAGATTACTTTTTTAGTTAATGAGGGTGAAGAGATTATCATTGAAAAACTTGATTTTGATGGTGTAAAAGGTCTTGATAGTGATGATTTTGATGATGTGATATCAAACAAACAACATCAGTTTATGGGTTGGTTCTGGGGTCGTAACAGTGGAGAGCTTAGTCTAGGAGATTTAGAGTACGATCCTCTTAGAATAAAAGACTATTATATGCAGTTTGGATATCTTGATGCAAAAGTAAATAAACCTTTTGTTAAAGTGAACTTTAATCACTATACAGCTGATATAAGTTATCAGATTATAGAGGGTGAAAAATATATTATAAGTGGTGTATCATTTGAGCAGACTAAAAAAGTTATAGATGAAGCAAAGATAAAAGATGTTATAAAGTTAAAATCTGGAGAACCTTTCAATATAAAAACATTCCGTTTAGATGCGAAAAAAATAAAAACTCTTATAGCAGACTTGAGTTATGCTTATGTTCAAGTTATACCTGATTTGAAAAAAGATAAGAAAAAACATACAGTTGAAGTTATATTTAAAATCATTCCTGGAGAAAAAGTAAGAATTAGAAATGTTATCATATCTGGAAACAACAGAACATTAGACAGAATTATCCGTCGTGAGTTGTTTTTAGGTCCAAATGATATGTATTCATTGACAGATTTAAAAGATTCTCGTAATGCACTTGGAAGACTTGGTTTTTTTGAAGCAAAAACTATAGAAGAAAAAAGAATTAATCAAAATACAATGGATCTGGTTGTTAAGGTAAAAGAAGCACCAACAGGAAATGTTCAACTAGGTGGTGGATATGGTAGTTATGGCGGTATATTACTTACTGTAGGTGTAAATGATAGAAATATTTGGGGTTCAGGTATAAACATAGGTGTAGATGCTGAAATATCTCAAACAAATAAATCAGCTTCATTTAGTATATCAAATCCTAGACTTAATGATAGTGACTTTAGTGGTAATTTCTCAATTAACTTTTCAGATAATGAATACAATGATTACAGTGTTGAATCTAATGGATTTAGTATAGGTACTGGACATAAGTTTACTAGACATATAAATGGTTATTTGGGTTATACATTTTCAGATAACAAATACAGTGATGTAAATTATGATGAAAATACAAGTTATTATCTAAATACATATAGTTTTGAAAGTTATTCAAAAAGTTCTGTAATAGTTAGTTTAAAGTATGATGATACAGATGATTATTATTTACCAAGAGAGGGTTTTACTCTTAGTCAGTCTATCGAAAGAGCAGGAGAGGGTGGAGATGCTAAGTTTTATAAATTTAGGACTGATTTTGCAAAATATAAAGGTTTAGAAGATTATATAGGTTTTGATGCTATTGTTAGATATAAAGCTAGACTTTATTATCTTGTAAATGATGGATATATACCTATCGCTGAAAAATTTTATATGGGTGGTATGAGAAGTGTAAGAGGTTATGAATCTTACTCTTTATCTCCTAAATTAGCACCTGATAAATATGGATATGAAAGAAGAATAGGTGGGGAGAAAACATTTTCAAATAACTTAGAGCTTAGTTTACCATTGATAGAAAAAGCAAAAATGAGAGTTTTACTTTTTGCTGACTGGGGAGCTATTGGTGATAGTAGTTTTACAGAGATAACTCGTGCTAGTTATGGTGGTGGTATAGAATGGTTCTCACCTGTTGGTCCGATACAGTTAGTATTTGCTAAACCTGTTGGAGATAAAGAGGGCGATAAGCTATCTACATTTGAGTTTAGTATGGGGCAAAGGTTTTAACCTAAGCTATTCCCCACCCATATTAATTATCAAATACAATTTTTATATCATTTGTATTTGATAGTTTTTTTACAGCTTCTTTTGTTAGGTAAAGATTGTTGCTAGAAATAATCTTTAATACACCATTATCAAATGATAATGAAAAATCTATGTTTCTAGGCTTATGGCTAAGAAGTGATATACTTAATGATATAAGATAACTTAATGCATCTAAGTTTTGTTTAGGTGGTAAAAGTTCTTGATATTTTTCAATATGTGATGTTGAAGGTAGTTTGTTTTTTGCATATCTAGTTAGTGTAGATATGAGTTGAATCTCTTTATGTGTAAATCCATATTCTAAAGCACCCTGAATAAGATAGTAACTATGTTTGTTTTGTGAATAAAAATTTATATTGCTACCAACTGGATATAGTTTTGAAGCAGTTGCTAGTTCATATCTGTATTTTTTATCAACCTTTAAATGTTTATAAGTTAAGTCAAAAAGCTGTTTACTTAATTTATTTAGTTGATTTGCATAGTTTATATCTTGTATATGCTTGTCTATAAGATATCTTACTGATACATTATAATTTTCTGGAAACTTATCTTTTGAATTTCTAAGTAAATCACTAAGATAAACACCCTCTCTAACACCAACACCACTTGTTATAAACTTTTCTATATGTTGTAATTTATTTAATAATCTTGATAAGATTAATGCACCTGGCTTGATTATATCAAATCTATCGCTTTTTATATTTAATAATTCAAGTTGCTTCTCATCAGCATCTAAGATATTATCCAAGAAAGTTTTAAATTTTGAAATATCACCTTCAAAAGAGTGAAGTTTTTTTAGTGGGTAGTTATTTGTTTGCATAATTGCATTTGATATAGCTCTAAAAGTACCACCTATACCTATAATAGTAGTAGGTTCAAGTGTTTCTAAAGTATCTAATTTTTTATCTATATAAGATATAGCATCTTTGATATTTCCTTTATCAAAAAACAGTTCTTTTAATCTTACTGTACCCAATTCTAACGATATTGTATTTTTAACATTATCATTATTTATAATTGAAAATTCAGTAGATCCACCACCTATATCTATGCTTATTGCATTTTCTTGTTTTGGAAGTAAGTTTGCACAAGCTATTGCACCTAGATAAGATTCTCTTTTACCATCTATTATTTTGATATTTAATTTTAGGTTTTTTGATACTTTTTTTAAAAATATCTTCTTATTTGGAGCATCTCGTAGTGCTGATGTTGCTACACAAAGTATTTTTCTTGATTTTAGTGATGATGATATTGTTAAAAAGTTATCAAGAGCATCGTAAGCCCTTTGCATGGGTAAATTTTGAAGATTACCACCATTTTTATAAGCATCCTCACTTAATCTTACTTTAGCTTTAGCTTCATGTAATATATGAAAAGCAAAACGACTTGTCTTTTCATAAACAACCATTCTAATAGAGTTAGAACCTATGTCTATAACAGTAGTTCGTTTTGCCATTTTTGGTTATTCTTCTTCTAAAATTGTTTTGTATTTGAATTGTAATTCTGCGATAGTTTCAACATGATCTTTATCTATCACGATACAATCAACTGGACAAACTGATATACAAGATGGCTCATCATATACACCTACACATTCAGTACAACGATCTGGATCGATAAAGTAGATAGGATCACCTTCTTCTATCGCTTCTGTTGGACATTCTTCGCGACAAGCATCACATGCTATACATTCATCATTTATAAGTAAAGCCATTTAAAACCTCGATTAATTATTTTAGAAGTTTATATCAAAATAAAGCTTTATTAGTTTTTAAATTATCTTCGTTTTGGGATAATGCATGATAGTTTTGAGTTAAGTTGTAAAGAAGCAACAGCACCACTTATCCCATCATCTCTATTTTTTATAGATATGTTTGCTCCTAGTGCATCTGCTGCACTTTTTGCTAAGAACAATCCTAAACCAACACCACTTTTGTTTCCTTGTCTTTTAAATGGAGCAAAAAGGTCAACTGCTTCATCTATACCACAACCCTCATCTATCACTTGTATAAGAAGTCCTACATCATCTTGTGAACTTTTAAGTATAACTTTTTTATCTTTTGGTGTAAATTTTAGTGCATTTTGTAAAAAGTTTTGTATGATTTGATTTAGAAGTGTTACTTGAAGTACTGCCATAAAAGCATTTGGTTCAAAACTCATCTCTAGTTCTTTTCCTTCGCTCTCAGCTAAGAGTTTAAAATCATTTGCTTTTTGTTTTAGTAGATCTATAACATCAACTTCAACAGGTTTATCTAGTTGAGCTCCCTCTTGACGACCTATATTTAATATATTTGACACTATTATATTCATCTCATCTACTGTTTTATTTGTAACTTTTAGTGCTTCTATATATTCTTCTGGAGTCCTTTTTTTCATAAGTGTAACTTGATTTTTTAGTTTTATAACAGCTAGTGGTGTTTTTAATTCGTGTGCTGTTCCTATGAAAAGTTCTTTTTGATACTTTACAAAGTTTTGTATTCTAAGTATAAGATGATTTATCGTTATGCCCAATGGTTTAAACTCTTGAGGTAGTTTATTTACTTGTAGAGGTTCTATAAGGTGTTCATTCATATTTGACAGTTTTCTACTAATGTTATGAACTGGTAAAACAAGCATCTTTGAAAGTGTTATGGCATAAAGTATAACAAGTACAAAACCAGCTATATTTATGATAAATATATAATGTAAAATTTTATCTAGTAGTTTTTTTGTTAATGTTATATCTCTTGATATTTTCAAATAACTCATATCTGTTAGATGAAAAGGGTAGATGAGTGTTAGATAAGTTTTCTTATCTATAGTAGTTTCATATAAATCTAAACTATGAGTTTTTTTAAGGTATATGACTTCTATATTTACCCCTATGATGTTTTGAGGTATAGATTTATTTGTAGATATATTTTTTGCATATATTATTAGTTCCTCTTTTTTCTCTTCATATATTGATCGTTCGATATAAAGATATAGCATTGATGAAAATATGATGATTAAAGAAGCAAGTGAAAATATAAGTTGTATCAGAAAATTTCTTCTAATACTTTTTTTTGAAAAGAGTGCAAACACAGTTAAGTACCTATAATTTTAGAATTGTTCTAAAATTATAGCACTTTTTAAAGGTTAGTTTATCTCTTTTGGAAAACAAAATCTATAACCACGACGACGAACAGTTTCGATAGTAGTTATCTCTAATGGTTTATCCATTTTTTGACGAATCTGATTGATAGCAACTTCGATTACATTTGGAGTAACAAGTTCTGGTTCTTCCCAGATAGCATCTAAAAGTTGTTCTTTTGAAACGATTTGGTCACGGTGACGAGCAAGGTGAGTAAGAACTTCAAAAGGTTTACCTTTTAATTCTATCTCTTTTTCTTTGTAAGTGATTTGTTCCTCTTCAGGATTTATGATAAGGTCTTCTATCTCTATGATATTACTACCACCAAATCTTAAACGAGCTTCGATACGAGCTACAAGTACATCAAAGTCAAAAGGTTTTCTGATATAATCATCTGCACCAGCTCTTAGTGCTTCTATCTCACTATCGTTATCATCTCTAGCTGAAAGTACAACTACGGCAGTTTTTGGAGTATTTGATTTTATATCTCCGATAATATCAACAGAGTTTCCATCTGGAAGCATCCAGTCCATAAGTACTAAATCGTAGTTACGAATATCTAAATAATATTCACCATCTTTAAGTGTTTCAACAACATCACTTTGGTAACCAAACTCTTTTAGTCCCTCAGCAAGCATTTTATTTAGAGTAACTTCGTCTTCAATAATTAATATACGCATCTATTTATTTCCTATAATGAAATTTTTTGAGAATTGTATCATAATTTTAGGTAACTTTAAAGTAAAATTCAATTTTCTTTAATAAAAAATTCAATCCTACTTAAGAAACTATTTGTATTTAGCACTTACACTCACTTTACAATCGGCTAAAATAGAGGGTTTTGTAAGTTTTATATCTAATTCTTCTATAAGAGAAAATTTTTTCAATAAAATTTCTTGTAATCCATCTAAAGCATCCTCAATAAGAAGATATTTACTATTTTTCATATTTTCTTTAACAATATCAACAACTTGAGCATAGTTTATAAACTCATCTTTATAGCTATATGATATGCTCAAATTTATGATTATATCTTGAGGTGTAACTCTTTCAAAATCTAAAATCCCAATAATGCATTGGAATTTTAAATCTTCAACATATATAGTCATTATACAACTCTTTTTTCTTCACCTTTTATAAGACGAACTATATTTGGTATATGTTTATAAAAAAGGATAAAAACTATGATGACAACGGGTGCATGTGCCATTTCTGGGTGGATGATAAAGCTAGAGATTAAAAGTGCTAAAACACCACTTAGAGATGAAACAGAAGATATCTTTATAGTCTTTGCACCAATTGCCCAAACTATAAGGGCGATGATTGTTTCATATGGTAGCATAAAAGCCATTACACCCATACCAGTAGCGATGCCCTTACCACCTTCAAGTCCAAGAAAAGGTGAATAACAATGACCAATAACAGCTAAAACAGCGATGCCCCAAAGTGTAGATTCACTAACTCCAAAAAGGTACGCAAGTGCAAGTACAAAAAGTCCTTTAAGTGCATCTAGAGCTAAAGTAGCTCCACCTAGTTTTTTAGCTAGAGCAGGGTCTTTTTCTTTTACAACTCTTAAAACATTTGTAGCACCGATGCTTCCACTACCACTAGACTTTACATCTACTCCAGCAAACTTTTTTGCTAAAATTACACCAAAAGGGATACCACCAACTAAGTAAGCTAATATAAAAAATTGAACATTAGTGTTTAATAAAAAATCCATAAAAATCCTATAAAAATTAAGTAGGTAATTTTATCTTTTGTATAATTATAATCATATAAAAATTTGCTATAATTACATAATTTTATAAAAGGACATACCTTTGCAGTTTACAAATGAAGAGTTAAAAACTAAGATACAAGAGTTAAAAGATAAACTTAGTGTAACAGTGGTTGCTCATTTCTATCAAAGGGATGAGGTATTTGAAATTGGTGATATAACAGGTGATTCACTAGAACTTGCTACTCGTACAAGAGATGATGATGCAGAGTTTGTACTTTTTTGTGGTGTTGGATTTATGGGGCAAAGTGTAAAAGTTCTAAGTCCAAACAAAAGGGTAGTGATGCCAAAGATAGCTTGTTGTGCTATGGCAAGTATGATAGATGGTATGCAGTATGACAACACTGTAAAAGCGATGAATAAAGCAGGTATATCAAATGAAAATATCCTACCTATCACATATATAAACTCAGATGCAGAGGTAAAAGCAAAAGTTGGTGAGATGGGTGGACTTGTTTGTACTAGTTCAAATGCTAAAAAAATCATCACAACAGCACTAAAAGAGGGTAAAAAAATCCTTTTTGTACCAGATAGATGTTTAGGTCAAAATATAGCAAATGAGATGGGATTAAAATCGTGTGTAGTTGGAGATGGTAGCGATATGAATGAAGCAGATATCATCTGTTATGATGGTTTTTGTTCAGTGCATCAACTTTTTAGTGTAGAAGATATAGAGTTTTTTAGAAAAAAATATCCTGATATTTTGATAGCAGTACACCCTGAATGTGACCCAGCTATATGTGATAAGGCTGATTTTGTTGGTTCAACTTCACAACTTATAAAGTATATAAAAGAGCTAGATTCAGAGCAAAAAGTAGCAGTTGGAACAGAGTTCAATATGGTAAATCGTCTTAGACCTAAAAATACTTATGTACTAAGTTCAACAAAACCAGAGTGTCCAACTATGAATGAGACAACTCTAAAAGATGTTTATGAAACTCTAAAAGCGATAGATGAGGGACAACCAATCAACGAGATACAAGTTGATGAAAATACTCAAAAGTGGGCAAAAATAGCACTTGAAAGAATGATGGCACTATAATGATAGAACAGTTTGTAAAAGATACATTGGCAGAAGATGTTGGTCGTGGGGATTTGTATGCTTTAGTAGAGCCTAGTGTTGAGACAAAAGCAGATATCATAGCTAAAAGTGATGGTGTTGTAGCTGGTGTCAAATACATAGATGCACTTGCAAAGTTAGAAAACTTTGAGGTTATCTGGGGTAAAGAAGATGGTGAGAGTTTTGAAGTAGGTGATATTATCGCCATTGTAAAAGGGGATTCTCATACTGTTTTAAAGATAGAGAGAACACTTTTAAATATGCTTCTTCATGCAAGTTCGATAGCAACACTTACTAACAAATATGTAAAGATTATAAAACCTTATGGTGTAAAACTACTAGATACTAGAAAAACAAGACCAATGTTAAGAAAGTTTGAGAAGTATGCTACTAGATGTGGTGGTGCAGTAAATCATAGAATGGGCTTAGATGATAGTCTTATGATAAAAGATACCCACTACAAAACTATAAAAGATTTAAAATCTTATATAGAAAAAGCAAGATTACAAATCCCTTTTACTTCAAAGATAGAGGTTGAAGCTGAAACATTTGAGATAGCAAAAGAAGCATTTGAAGCTGGTGCAGATATAGTTATGTGTGACAATATGACACCATCTCAAATAGCAGAGATTGTAAAGTATAGAGATGAAAACTATCCTCATGTATTATTAGAAGCTAGTGGAAATATCTCACTTGAGACGATAGAGAGTTATGCAAAAAGTGGAGTTGATGCGATAAGCAGTGGCTCACTAATCCATCAAGCAAATTGGATTGATTTGTCAATGAAAATGTCATAAAATTTTTTCAAAATTTTATGGTTTCTTCTAGGAGATATTAATGGCAGATGATGCTGAAAAAACAGAAGTCCATTTTTTTTTGAACGAAAAAGGAACTAGTCCCTTTTTCTACGCTAAAATCGCTATGATTACTAAAGTAAAATTTTTTCAAAATTTTATGGTTTCTTCTAGGAGATATTAATGGCAGATGATGCTGAAAAAACAGAAGTCCATTTTTTTTTGAACGAAAAAGGAACTAGTCCCTTTTTCTACGCTAAAATCGCTATGATTACTAAAGTAAAATTTTTTCAAAATTTTATGGTTTCTTCTAGGAGATATTAATGGCAGATGATGCTGAAAAAACAGAAGAACCCACCCCCAAGAAGATAGAGGATGCCCGAAAAGAGGGTAATGTTCCTAAGTCTCAAGATACATCAGGTGCTATAACTCTTTTTGTAGCAATTTTAACTTTTTTGATGCTATTACCTTTTATGGGTGAGCATATCCGTATCCTTTTTAGATACTACTTTTCACTTACTGGTACACATTTAGATAAACTTTTTGCTATAGATATAGCTATAGTTACTGTTCGTGAATTTCTTCTAATTATAATGCCTTTAGCTGTAGCTGTAGCTGTAGCTGGTATAGTTGCTGCTATGGCACAATTTGGTTTTTTATTTACACTTAAGGCAATAGAGCCAAAGTTTAGTAAGCTTAACCCTATAGCTGGGATTAAAAATGTTATATCTATAAAAAAGGTTATAGAGGGTATTAAGATTACTTTTAAAGCTTTTACAACTTTGGGTGTTGGATTTATAATCTTTTTTTATTTTTTAGAGGAGTTACCAAAGGTTGAGTTATTTGGTTTAGGTGATCAGATAGCATGGCTTAAAGATAAAGCTATAGTTATAGCTTTTACTATGTTACTTATAACTTTTGTTTTTGCTATGATTGATTTAGTTATAGTTAGAAAACAGTATTTTGATGGATTGAAAATGTCTCAACAAGAGATAAAAGATGAGATGAAAAATATGGAGGGGGATCCTCTTATAAAAAGTAAAATTCGTCAAAAACAGATGGAGATGAGTTCTAAAAGGATGTTGGCAGAAGTTCCAGATGCAGATGTGGTTATAACCAATCCAACCCATTATGCTGTTGCTATAAAGTATGATAGTGAAAAATCAAGAGCCCCAGTTGTTGTAGCTAAAGGTATGGATAATATAGCTCAAAAGATAAAGTCAATAGCAAGAGAGAATCATGTTCAAGTTGTTCAAAATCCACCACTTGCAAGAAGTTTATATGCTGAGGTTGAAGTTGAACATCCAATACCTGAGAGTTTATTTACAGCAGTTGCTGAGGTTTTAGCCTATGTATATAAAGCAAATAGAAAATAATATATTAAAGAAATTTCAATGCCAGTTTTACCAACTTCTACGGCAAAAACTCCACAATCAAACCTTAACTAAGATTTTCATACATAAAGAAGCTATATCATAGCTTCTTTATAAATTTTTACTTACAGTATATATCTTGATAAATCATCATTTTCAACAACATCATCTAGTTTTTCATGTACTAGTTTAGCTGTTACTATAAACTCTTTATCTTTGTATTCATCAGCATCAAAACTGATATCTTCTAAGATTTTCTCAAGAACGGTATGAAGTCTTCTTGCTCCTATATCTTCGGTTATCTCATTTGCTTTATGTGATAGTTTTGCTATAGCTTTTATCGCATCATCTTCAAAAACAAGTTTCATACCCTCAACACTTAAAAGTGCTTCATATTGTTTAAGTAGAGAGTTTTTTGTTTGAGTTAAGATTTTGTATAGAGTATCTTCAGTTAAAGACTCTAATTCAACTCTAAGTGGGAAACGACCTTGAAGCTCAGGGATTAAGTCACTAGGTTTACTAACATGAAATGCACCAGCTGCTATAAAAAGTATATGGTCAGTTTTTACAGTTCCATATTTTGTAGAAACACTACTACCCTCAACTATAGGAAGTAAATCTCTTTGAACTCCCTCTTTTGATGGGTCATTTCTACCTGCTGATTTTTCACTTAAAGCGATTTTATCTATCTCATCTAAAAATATAATTCCACCATCTTCAGCTCTTTTTCTTGCTTCTTCATTTATACTTGACATATCAAGAAGTTTTGAAGCTCCTTCAACTTTTAACATCTCACGAGCAACTTTTACTGTTACTTCTTTTTTGTTATCTTCTTTATTTATTTGTGAAAAAACTTTAGAAAAGCTCTCTTGAACTTTTATAATCTCTGGTGGTAAGTTACTGTTTTCTTCAAACTCTACATGGATATTTGAATCAACTTCTATCTCTATAACCTTATCATCCATTTCACCAGCTTCTACTCTTTTTTCCATAGCTTCTAAAAGTCTTTGATAGTCATCTTGTTTTGCTTGACTAGCACCTTTTGGAAGAGGTGGTAAAAGTTTTTCAACTATCTTATTTAGTGCATAGTTCTCAATTTTTTCTTTGTTTTCTTCCTCTTTTTCAGCTTTTACGATGCTTATAGAGTTTACAACTAAGTCTCTTACCATAGACTCAACATCACGACCAACAAAACCAACTTCTGTATATTTACTAGCTTCTACCTTTATAAAAGGTACTTTCATCATCTTAGCAAGTCTTCTTGAAATCTCAGTTTTACCAACACCTGTTGAGCCTATCATAAGGATATTTTTAGGTGTTATTTCATCTTGAAGTTCTTTGCTTAGTTGCATCCTTCTATATCTTGTACGAAGTGCTAATGCGATAGTTTTTTTTGCATCTTTTTGAGCTATAACATATCTGTCTAAGTACTCAACTATCTCTTTTGGAGTTAAATTCAATTTTAGTCCTCTAAAGTTAATGTTTTTATATTTTTATTTGTATAGATACACAAATCTCCAGCTATCATAAGAGACTCTTTTACAAGTTCTTCTTCATCTAGGTTTGAATGTTTTTTTAATGCTCTTGCTGCTGATA
>JAMOQV010000263.1 GCA_027068615.1 Helicobacteraceae bacterium
CATCGCAAAACAAAGACTTCACGAATTAAATACTCTTATAAAAGAGAAAAATTTAGGTTTTAGAAAAAACTTTAATGATGAACTTCAAGTTTTAGTAGAGAGTGAAAAAGATGGTTTATATCATGGATTAGACCAACATTTCAACAAAATCATCATAAAATCAGATGAAGACTTAGTCGGCAACTGGGTAAATATAGATAATTATGAGATAAAAGAGGATCATAATTATGCCAACATCTAAAATAAACAAGATAGTTTTATCTTTATCTGCGATAATCGTAGTTTTACTGATACTTTTTGCTATATTTAGAGATAATGCAGATATTATCTCTTTAGCAGATGCAAGTAAGTTGGTAAAAAATAAACAGATAGAAAAAGTTATAGTCTCAAAAGAGTTTACATACCTAAAAACTCAAAAAAATCTTTACAAAATAGCCTCTTCACAAATCTCACCTAATCTACTTAAAGATTATAAGATAGAAGTAGATAAAAATTCTACATTTGTTATATATATCTTGTTTTTTGTAATTTTATCTGCTGTTGCATCTTTGTTTTTTAGAAGATGGCAAAAACAAAACACAGATGATAAAAAGCATCCACAAAAGAAAAATACAGCCACTTTTGAGATGCAAGAGAGTTCCCCTATACAGAGTATAAAAAGTGATGTAAAGTTTAGTGATATAGGTGGTATAAGTGATGTAAAAGTGGAGCTTGAAGAGGTTATAGACTTTATGAAAAACCCACTTAGATATAAAAGTTTTGGTGCTAGAATGCCACGAGGTGTTTTACTTGTAGGCCCTCCAGGGGTTGGTAAAACTATGATAGCAAAGGCAGTAGCACATGAAGCAGGTGTGCCATTTTACTACCAAAGTGCAGCATCATTTGTTCAGATATATGTAGGTATGGGAGCAAAAAGAGTTCATGAGCTTTTTTTATCTGCTAAAAATAACTCTCCATCTATCATATTTATAGATGAGATAGATGCTGTTGGTAAAAAAAGAGATGGACAAAGAAATGATGAGCGAGAAGCAACACTAAATCAACTCTTAACAGAGATGGATGGTTTTGAAAATTCTAGTGGTGTTATAGTTATAGCAGCAACTAACAAGATAGATGTACTAGATGATGCACTTCTTCGTGCTGGTAGATTTGATAGACGGATATTTGTAGAACTTCCAACTAAGCAAGAAAGGGAGTCTATACTTTTAAAGTACCTTGAAAAAGTACCACATAAACTAGATGTAAAAACTATAGCAAATATGACAGTAGGTTTTAATGGTGCATCTCTTGCTACTCTTGTAAATGAAGCAGCACTTTTATCTTTAAGACAAAACGATGAGATAGTTACGATAGAGCATTTTTACCAAGTAAAAGATAAAGTTATGTTTGGTAAGAAAAAGTTACAGATGCTAAATGAAAGACAAAAAGAGTATCGCATAACATACCAATCTGCAAAAGTTTTATGTGCAACTTACTTTGACCTACCATTTGAAAAGTTAATTCTATCAAATGAGCAACTAACCCCAAACACAGATGAGCCACTTATAAAAAATGAGCTAGAGTCAAGAGTAAAGATGCATTTAGCTGGTATGGCAGGGTGTTTCTTAAAGTATCAAGAACACTCAAGCAATGCAAAATATGATTTAGATGAAGCAAAAAAGATACTAGATAGGATGCTAAAAGACTACGGTATGGGTTCATCACTACTTTATAACGAAGATGAAAAAGAGGTAGTTATAAGAAAACTTTTTGATGAAACAAAAAGACTTATAGAAGATAACCCTTTAGTTATGGGTAAGATAGAAGCAAAACTTAGTGAAAAAGAGAGTATAACTAAGGATGTTGTGAAAAGCTTTTTGGTGGAGTTAGTATAGTATATGCAAAACATAGATAAAAAAAGCCTAGAAAATGCTTATAGATTATTTGAAAATAAAGATATACAAAGTATGGAGGTTGGAACATTAAAAGGTTTACAACAGATACACAAATATCTTTTTAACAACTTGTATGATTTCGCAGGAGAGATAAGAGAGGTAAATATCTCAAAAGGTGGATTTAGATTTGCCAACAGCTTATACCTAAAAGAGATACTTCCAAAGATAGAAGAGATGCCACAAAGTAATTTTGAAGAGATTATAGCTAAATATGTGGAGATGAATATAGCCCATCCATTTAGAGAGGGTAATGGCAGAACTATGAGGATATGGCTAGATATGCTACTAAAACAACAAGTAAAAAAAGTTGTTAATTGGCAAAATGTAGATAAAGAAGTTTATCTATCAGCCATGGAGCGAAGCCCTATAAATGACTTAGAACTAAGGGTACTGTTATCTGAAAATCTAACAGATGATGTAGATGATAGAGAGATTATCTTTAAAGGTATAGAACAGTCGTACTACTATGAGGGGTATGAGGTTGAGTGCTAATGGAACTTG
>JAMOQV010000264.1 GCA_027068615.1 Helicobacteraceae bacterium
TTTCTTTTTAGACATAGATTATATCTTTTTCAATTTTATTTTTATAAAATTTTCTTATACTATTTAAGTAGCCTATATCAACTGGTATTTTAAAGTTATATTCCAAATACTCTTTTAAATCATCTCTTAAGAAAAAGTCTTTTTTATCTGATTCTATCACTATATCTATATCGCTGTTTTCATTTGCTTCATCTTTTGCATAACTACCAAATAAACCAATTTTAGTTAAAGCAAATCTATTTTTTAATTCTTCTTTATGAGTTTTTAAAAAGTCTAATATATACTCTTTAGTCATTTTATCTTCTTTGTTTAGTTTATAAATTATAACATAGTTTTATTTTAAAACTTTTATCTGAAAAAGTTGTCTCTCAGGCTCAACCAAATCTAGTTTGCCTTTGTAGTTTGTAAGTGATAGTGAAAATACTTCATATTCTATATAATTTTCATTTAAAGTATTTATCATTAGAGATAGATGTTTTAGGGTTATTGCATTTATAAGCATTACACCATTTTCATCTAGTCTTTTATAAAGATATGGTAGTTTCGCTATCACTTTTTCTCCACCACCACCTACAAAAATCCTTTGTGGAGTCTCTTTGCAACTCTCAAACAATTCCTCAGCATTTCCCTCTAAAAGCTTTGTATCTACTACAAAATGGTTGGATAAGTTCTCTTTTATATGCTCAACTCTTTGGCTTTGTTTTTCAAAAAATATAGTTTTAACTTTGTATCTTTTATATGCTTCTATGCCACAGCTTCCACTACCAGCTCCAACATCCCACAAAAGTTGGTTTGGTTTTAAATCTAGGTTTTGTAAAGATAGATGCCTTTTGTACTGTTTGGTTATCATACCTCGCTCAGTGCTAAACTCATCATCTTTTGATACCTCATCTTTAGGATTAAAGAGTCTTTTTATCACTAAAACATAAGGCTCATCCAGATTAAAAGCTCTATAACTATAATCAAATAGATTGATTTGTTCTATAACTTCATCTTTGTAACCTAGTTTATAGCCTATAGTTACTTCTATATCTTGTGGTTTTAAGTAGGTTATGGCATCTTTTATCTTTGGTATGGTTAGTTTATCGCAAAGTATAAAAGTGTAAGTGTTTTGTAAAAATTTACTTAAGTCTATGTTTGCTCTTCCGTGTAGAGAAAAAGTATCTATCTTAGCATCACTTATAAAAAGTCTCTCTTGCATATAAACTTTGCTTGATGTGTTGTTTATGATGCTTACTTCATTTTGAGGTAGTTTTTTAGATATAAGTAGTCCAGCACTAAAAAAGTAGGGGCTACCAGTTACAACATATAAAAGATTTTCTTTTTTATAGTTTTGAAGTATATATTCTTTTGCATCTTTAAAACTAAACTTTAAGATATTTTCACCATCTTCTTTAAAATTTTTATCACATATAATTTTATCAAATCTAGTAAAATCGACTTTTACATTTGTAAAATCATAATCCCCCATACCATTACCGACTATCGTTAGCATATAATCACCTTTACTTTTTTACCAAACCACTTAAAAAGTTGTTCTTCTGCTAGATTTTTGACAAATATATCAAACTTATAAGATGCATCTCCTAAAATTTTACGAACACCTTTTATGGTTAAGCTACCTTTTATATCTAGCTCACACCATTGTTGCACCACACTAAAGTCTATACTTCCAAAACGGTTATGTGTGTTTTTAAAACCTTGTGCAATTTTTACAAGTTTTCCCATACCAACTACAAGTTTTATATCTTCAAACTCTAACTTAACAGCTAAGATGATGCCATCATAGATAAAGTTTCCTATCTCGACAATATAGCCATCTTCTTGCATCTCTACTGCTTTTTTATATGAACTATTTCCAAGTGTAAATATAACCTTTTTATAGCCATTTGCCTTTGCATAATTTAACTCTTGTTCGATGCTATCTATGTAGGCTGTTGCACTTATGGGCTTTACAAAACCAGTTGTTCCAAGTATGGAGATGCCACCAAGAACCCCAACTTTTGCATTTGCTGTTTCTTTGGCTATAGTTTCACCATCTGTTACACTTACATTACAAAAAAGTTTTTTTTCATTTATCTCTAAACTTTGAAATATATCTTGCATCACTTTTAGTGGTATAGGATTTATAGCAGGATGATTTTTAGGTGGTTTTAAACCATCTTTTGTAACTACACCTACTCCAAGTCCTGCATAAACTTCTAAAATCGAAATATCATTTTTTAGTAAATATGGTTTATGCTCGATTGAGTTTAGTTCTAAATCATCCTTATCACTAGAGATACTAACTATGATTTCACACCCTTTTGTAACATCTAAATCATCATTATCCATCTTATTTGTTTTAGAAGTGGCTTTAGTTTTAGTAGCTAAAAAAGTTTGAAGTGCTGACTTGAAAGCAAAAGAGGTAT
>JAMOQV010000265.1 GCA_027068615.1 Helicobacteraceae bacterium
GTAAAATACCTATAATTCTTATAGAAGCACAAGTTGGTGAATACACTGGAGAAGATGATATTGTAAGGATAGAAGACGATTTTCACAGACACTAAAAGCTTCATTAAGAAGCTTTTAGCAATATATTTGTTATCTCAGCATTAACACCTAGCCTAACTGGTGGACCAGAAAATCCTACACCTTTACTTACATATACTTGAACTTTATCTGTATAATTATGAAGTCCACTAACATAGATCTGTTGCTTTCTTAGTAAGTATTTTAATGGTAATATTTGACCACCATGTGTATGTCCACTTAAAACTAAATCAACTCTATCTTTAACCTCTCGAACAAATCTAGGTTGATGAGCTAGTAGTACACTAGGATAACCTTTTTTAATACCTATCAATGCTTTATTCAAACTTGGTCTAAATATATCAAGTATATAACCATTAATATCATATACTCCAACAAGATTAAAACCTTTACCTTTTTCTCCAACATATATATTTTGATTTTCAAGAACTGTTATGCCTAAAGATTTTAAACTATCCATAATAACTCTCATATCATATATGTATTCCCTATTACCAACAACATAGTATATACCAAACTTAGATTTTAATTTTTTTAATTTGGATAGTGCTGGTTTAGCCTTTTTTAATTCGATATCAACCAAATCACCTGTAATAACAATGATATCTGGTTCTAACTCATTAACTTTTTTTACAATAGAATCCATAAAATATTCATTTATAAAAACACCTATATGAATATCACTTAATTGAACAACTTTATAATCTCTTTTTAAATTATTGATTTTTATATCTACATTTTCAATCTCAACATTTAGTACATTATATACACTTTTTAAGGCTAAAAAAGATGTTACAAAAGGGACAGATATGTCTAATGTTTTTTTAAAACTCTTTCTTCTTTTACTTGAAAATTTTGAATTAGCTAAAATAAATAATGAAAAGTCATACATAATAGTAACACACAATAGTATAAAAAAGACACCAAGAGAGATAGATATAATAAAATCAAACCAACTCTCAAAATTGACACTGTATCTACCTAGTTTATACAATACAACACTGATTAAATTATAAAATAAAAATATTTTTATATACAATCTTGTTCTATCACTTATATCAACTTTATTGACAAGTTTTTTTACAATATACATATGAGTAGTTGCAAAAATTATAAAATAAATAAAAAACATTTTTATATTTTACATCATAGAATCAGCCATAGACCACATAGGTAAAAAGATACCAAGAGCTAAAACAAGCACAAAGCCAGCAATAGCACCAATTAAAACAGGCTCTATCATTGTCGATACATTATCGATTATATCATCATACTTTTTTGCATAATATATAGTTATTTTATCTAACATTTTATTTAAACCACCAGAGTCTTCCCCTGCTTTTAACATTTGTAAAATCATACTATTGAACATACCTGATTCTAAAAATCCTATATATAAAGATTTACCATCTTCAATAGCTCCTCTGATTTTTTCAAATTGTTGCTTCATATATCTGTTATCAACTATATCTATAGCAGCTCTTAATGAATCTATAATCGGAATACCAGCTTTTACCAAAATATTAAAAATATATATAAAACGACCAAGCATTGCATATTTTGTAACAACACCAACAATATAAACTCTTAACATATACTGATCTGTTTTTAAAGCTATAGATTCATGGCTATTATACATTTTATTAAATACTACCATCAACATAACAGCACTTATAACTACATAAACACCATAATTAGTTATAGCTTGTTCTATCCAAATCAATATTTTTGTAGGTAGAGGTAATTCTGTTCCCATCTGATTAAACATAGAAGCAAATTGGGGAACAACAAATGTTATAACAACACTAAAGGCTATTGCCATAGCACCGATTGTCATAAGTGGATATCTTGTTGCTTTTTTCAATTTAATACGGTTATCATGTATATTTTGTAGTATATCTGCAAGTTTTGCTATAGATTCAGCCAAAGTACCTGTTTGTTCACCAAGGTCTATCATAGATACAGATAAATTACCTAACTGAATAGCATATACTCTAAATGATTCACTTAAACCACGACCCTCTTCTACATCTTGATATATATTTGTCAATATTGCATTTAGCATCTTATCTTCTGTAGATTTTATAGCTTCGCTTAAACATATATTTATAGGCATACCAGCATCTAGCATAATTGCTAGTTGATTTAGTACAGATATATAATTTTCTGTATTTACCCTTTTCTTCTTAATAGGACTTTTGATACTATCTTGTATTTTTTTTAATTTCAAACTTAAAGGTTCTTTTACCTCTTTTATCTTTACAAGAATACCAATCTGTCTATTTTGAAATGACTTCATAGCATCTATTTTTGAAGAAGCACTTATAACAATTATACTTTTTTTTCTTCCATGCCTATAAAGAATTTCAAAAAATTTCATCTCGTATAAACCACTACTTTGTAACTCTCATAACTTCTTCTAATGGTATTAGACCTTTTAATGCTTTTGAAACACCATCCATAACCATAGGTGTAAAAAACCCAGACTTTTCTGCAACCTTTGCTATCTCAAATTTATTTTTATTTTGTGATATCATTTGAGAAATTTCGCTGTTTATCTTGAGTATCTCTACAATCATTACCCTACCCTTATAACCTGTCATATTACACTTGTTACAACCAACTCCTTTGTAAAAAACAGCTTTTTTACTAAATTTTACAGGAATTTTTTCAAGTACCTTTGGGTGTGGGTGATACTTCTCTCTACAATGAACACAATTTTTTCTAACCAATCTTTGAGCAACTATCGCTAAAAGTGAGTCAGCTATAAGATATGGTTCTAACCCCATCTGAACCATCCTACTAATAGCACTAGGTGCATCATTTGTATGTAGAGTTGAAAATACCAAGTGACCAGTAAGAGATGCTTGTGCAGCTGCATTTAGAGTTTCCATATCACGAATCTCCCCAACCATAATAACATCAGGATCTTGCCTTAAAAATGATTTTAATGCTGAAAAAAATGTAAAACCAACTTTTTCATTTACCTGAACTTGTTGAACAAGTGGAAGTTGATATTCTATAGGGTCTTCAACTGTCATAACTTTATTTTTTATACTTTTTATCTCGTTTAATGCTGCATAAAGTGTTGTTGTTTTACCACTACCTGTTGGACCAGTAATCAAGATGATACCATAAGGAGATGTTATTATATCTTCAAAAACTTCAAGATTTTTATTTTCAAGTCCTAAATCACCAAGTTTTAAAAGAATTTTTTGTTGGTCAAGTATCCTCATAACTATAGACTCACCAAAGTAAGTTGGTGTAGTTGAGAGTCTAAAGTCGTAAACACCTTTACCTATCTTCATACTAAAACGACCATCTTGTGCTTTTCTTTTTTCAGATATATCAAGATTACCTAAAATTTTTATACGAGATGCTATAGCATTATATATATCCAAATCAAAAACAAAAATCTCTTCTAAAATACCATCAATTCTACATCTAACAGATACATTTCTAGCATCTGGTTCAACATGAACATCACTTGCATTTCTATGAACAGCATCTTTGAGTATGAGATTTATCAATCTCATAACAGCACTCTCTTCTTGATTTGAGCTTTTATAAGTATCGTCAGATATCTCCCGTTTTACCTCTTGAGCAATAGAAGCTGTACTTTGTATAATATGAATACGCTGAAATATCTGTCTTATATCTTCATCTAGTGCAAGATATAGTTTAATAGGCTTTGAGAGGTTTACATTTTCTAAAGCTTCAAGTGCATCATAAGCAAGTGGATTTGATGTTGCTACATGGATATACTCTTCACCCTCTTTTATAGGTATCGCTTCTGCATTTTTTAAGATATTGCTAGGGTATCTGTTTATAAGTTTAAAATTCAATTCATGTGCATATATATCTATAAACTTTATTTTTAACTGAGCAGATAGCTCTTTGGCTATCTCTTTTTGAGTAGTGTAACCCTCTTGAATAAGAATTTCACCAAGTTTTTTAGTAAAGTTCGACTCTTTTTGAAGCTTAAGAGCATGCATTAAATTTTCTTCGGTAATAATACCTTTTTCTACAAGAATATCACCTAATCTGAGTTTTTGCTTTATCATCTTAAAAAAACTTTCTTTTCTCTTTATGATTTGGAGTTATACTCTCTATAACAATTCTACCCATATCTTTTTTATCTATATAAACTTTATATGTAATATCATCTTTTTTAAATGTTATAACTTTTGGATGTTTAGATAAAACTTTATATTTTCCATCTCTAATAGCTGTAAAGGTATAAGATAAGATATGATCAACAACAGGTAATGCTAATGTAGATATATCTGTATCATCATACATAAATTGATATATCAATTTTTTTTGTAACACTACAGATGCAAAAGCTGAAGCGTCTGCTCTTGTTTCTTTTGTTTTTCTAAGTCTATGCTGAACCATAGACAAAGCATATATATAATCTGCTTTTAAACAAGACTGAGCAATAAGCGACAATAATTTCTCATCTTTTTCTTGAGCATATATTATCTGTTTTCCAACTCTACAAGCTTTAGGATAATTTTCATCATTTAGATATTTTAAAAAACGATTATATTTATCTGCTTGAACAACAGACATCAGAAGTAGTAAAATAGCAATATATTTCATATATTAACCCCTTTTTATCCAAGATACCAATAACTCTTTTGCCTTTTGAGAATTTGAATTATTGATATAAATTTTTAGTATAGCTTTTGCTCTTTTTTTATGACCTAAAGCATATTCACTTTTAGCATAAACCAACCAAGCTTCTTCCTCTCGTGGTTCTATACTATTTGCTTTTTTACTCCAAATAACAGCTTTTTTATAATCTTTTTGTTTATAAAAAAGTTTAGCTATCTTTAAAGCGATTGAATATGTTTTCTCTTCATTATATATCTTAATCATTTTCTCAGTAGAGTCAAGATTTTTTAAAACTATAGAAAAAGAGTTGTTTTTAGGTTCAATTTTTTTATTTAAATTAATCTTAGGTGTTATATCTCTTTTTATCTCTTTTTTTACAACATTAGATACTGATTTTACATGAGATATTGGCTGTTTATGGATGATATTGTCTTTTTTTCTATCTAGTAAATTATAACTATACATATGTAAGTTGTATTCGACATCTTTATATTTAGTCTTCTTTTTATTTTCTTTTTTAACTTGAACTATAGGTTCTTCTTTTTTTAATGGTTTAACCTCTTTAGTTTCAATTTTTTTATCTTGAAATATATCCACATCATCTTCTACAACTAATGTTTTTTCTTTAACTTTTTTATGTTCGATTTTTTCCACTTGTTTATTGTCTGAAAAAAGATAAAATATAATCCCAACAATACCTGCTAAAAATACTAAAACAGGAACTGCAATCCTTAGCATCTTTTTCATATGATACTTTTTACACTTAGATTCTAAAACCTCAAAACTATTATGCATCAATTATCCCTAAATCAATAGCTGCCATAGTTATAACACACCTATTTGGAGTTGTATAACCAATCTTTGAATTTACACTCGCATAATCCATAATTGAAAATATATGCTTTAACATCTGCTTCATTTGTCTAAAATTACCATCTGCAAACACATCTATCTGTCTAACCTCTTTCATAGAAAAATACTCAACATACTCTCCCAAAGAACTTCTAAAAAGTTGCCCTTGTATATAGTTTAGTATCTCATTCATAGTTAATTTTTCAAGTGTCAATACAAGGTGTGTTCTAGAAGCAAAATGTTGTAGATTTAATATCTCATGCCCCTCATCCTTATGCATAGAAATTATAAAGTAAAAATACCCAGTATCTGATAATATCCTTATAAATTCTAATACTTTTTCTGATATTAATTGAGCTTCATCAACTATAATTATATTATCTTCTTGAGAATAAACTCTAATAGCTAAATCTTTTAATTCACTTAATGATAAGTTCTTATCAACTGATTGATTTTTTAGTAAAAAATACAAAAATGATTCTGGAGTTGAAAATGGTTCAGAAGAAAAAAGTACTCTTTTTTTTAAAATATAATTTTCTTTTATTATGTTTAACATATATGTTTTACCAACACCTGGCTCTCCAAGTAAAAATATCAATGGTGTTTTATTTTCATCTATAGTTCTAATAAGATTACTTTTTATAGTTGAAGCACTAACACTTTCAAAGTATTCACTTAAATCAAAAGTGTTGTTAAATATATCCGAAGCTTGTTTTAAACTACTAGTCATCTTCATACTCACTCATAGAAGCTTCTATACTATCTATAGAAGGGAATTTATTATAGTCTATTATTGTAGGGGTTATCACTATAATTAACTCTTTTTTTACAATCTCTTTAGATTCATGTTTAAATGCATAACCAAGTATAGGGATATCACCTAAACCAGCCACTTTTGTAGTTTTAACATCATTAGAGTAAGAAACCAAACCACCAATAACAACTCTTGAACGATTTTTAGCTTTAACTATAGATGAAAGTTGTTTTATCCTAATATCTGGAGCAGACCTTGTACTTACAGAAGATGTAGTAGTATTATTTAAAACATCTAAATCATCAATTCTTTCACTTATAACTGGATTTATTCTTAATATAATATATCCAGCCTCTGTAATTTCTGGAACTATATTTAGAGTTAAACCTATAAATGTTGAACCACTACCATAAGTGTTATTTGTTATAGAACCCGTTGTATCATTATTTGTAACACTACTAACTAAATACTCGTAATTTCTTTGATCACCTACATTTATAACTGCTGGTTGATTATTTAAAGTCATAATTTTAGGAGTAGAGAGTACATTTACATCACCATAACTATCAAGAAAATTAATTAATCCACTCATAGAAAAGTTATAAGCTATACTAGCATCACTAGAACCACCATTGTTACTTACACTATTTACCAAAGTTGCCCAAGAGTTTGTATTTGCTTCCCCATTTATAGCAAGATCAAATTTAGACCAATCAATACCTTTATTTTTTGTATCTGTATAGGTAACTTCAACAAGTTTAACTTCAAGTGTAACTTGTTTATGCATCCTGTCTTTTATCTTTTTTAGATACTTATCTATCCTTTGTATCTGATTATGAGTACCTGTTATAGTGATAATACCTGCATCTTTATTTATAATAGATTTACTCTCAACAGAGTAGTCACCATCACGATAAAGTATATCATCTATCTCTTTACTTAAGTTATTCCAAAACTTAAATTCAGAACTTGAAACAACTGTTGTTGAATCATAATTATCAGAACTTGTACTACCAGAATCAGATGTTGAAGTAGATGATTCTGATGTGGAACTAGATGTACCCACATTAATATTTTTAGTAGAAGTGGTTGTATTTTGACTTAAATTTACATAATCAACAACAAATGATTTTGTCTCAAGATACGATATCGTCAAAACATTTTTATCATCATCATATTTATAAAAAATATTATTTTGTGTAAATAAAAAATCAAACATATCTTTTAATGTATAATTTTCTATATGCACTAGATAAAGAATCTTATCAAGTTGTTCTTTTACACTATCATCTTGAATCTTTACTGAAAATCTACACTCAGATGCCATATTTTCAACTATATCTATAATCTTTACTTTTGAACTTTTACTTGGTATATCAAATGCGAATAAAGTATCTTTACAGTTACTTGCAAATAATGAAGTAAAAAATAAAAAACTAACTAATACAAATTTCATTTTTTTTGCTCTTTCATTGTTAAAATACTATTAACCATTTTTAATCTTAGTGTTATCTCTTTAGAATCTTTTACAAGAACAACACTATCACTTCCTATAAATTTGACTTTATAATCTCTTACTTTTTCTCCGCAATTATACCATTTCCCATCTATAAAAGCTCTATTATTTAAAACAGTTTGTAAACTTATTGGCTCTACACTTGGTGTGATAGAGTTTATAGATTTACTTTTTGTATTTAGTATAGGTTTAGCATTTGAAAATGGATCATAAACTTTATATGGTATCGTCTGAGGTATCTTGTTTAATGTATTCATCTTTTCAATAGAACTTATAATATTATCTATCTCAATAGAAAAAACATCTGATATAAAGAGAAATACTAAAAAAATTATTTTTATCATATTTCTGCTCCATAATTTGAAATATTTATATCAAAATTTACAATATTACTATCATCTATATAAACATCAAACTCATTTATTCTAAGTAATGATTTTATAGAGTCTATATATTGCATCAATCTCATAGTATCTGTAAAAGAAGCTGAACCCTTAACCATAATATGTTCTCTTTCAAATATATTTGCCATATAGAGTTTATTAACATTTTCATAATTTATTTCATCAATATCTATAGAGTATTGTATTGATTTTTTCAATATATCATCAAGAATTTTAGCTATACCCATTTGGTTAAAAAATATAAAATCGATAGATTCCAATTTGGTACTTATATATGTATCTTTTAATTTCAAATCATTAAACTCTTCTGCTAAAGTCAATTTTTCTTTTTCTGTTTTTTTTATTACTTTTTTTATAGAAGCTAGATTATTTCTTTTTAATTTTGATTTTAAAGATTTGATAGAGTTTTTTTTCATCTCTATATCTGAGGTAAGACCCTCTCCAAAGGTATTCCAACTTAAATACAAAAGTAAAAGAACTAAACTAACATATATAAAGTACAACTTTTGTTTTGGCATAGCCTCTAGTTGATTTTCAAACTCTTCTAATTGTTCATTCACTATTTTATCTCCACAAAACTTTCATAATATGTTTCATTTTTCTGTACTTTTTTAGTTGAAACATCACTATATCCATAAGATAAAAGCTCTTTTATAAACTTTGCTATATTGTCTCTTTCATTGTATCTAGCTATAACTTGAACAAGCAAAGTATTTGGTTGTCTAAACTCAAATCTTTTTGAAGAGAGATGGTATTTTCTCATAACCTTATTTACATCCCTCATCATCTTTTGTCTTAAGATAGTATCATTATCAAACTCTTCTAAAGCAACTATCATATTTCCCAATGTTTTGATTTTTGTTTCTTTTTTAAGATTGTTCTCTCTTAAAGAATCTCTTTCTTTTCTTAAATCTTTTAACTTTTTTTGAAGACTTTTGGTTCTTTTTTTCATTTTAGAAACATTTGCTTTAAGTTTTGATTCTTCTTGTGAAAGCTTATTTAGTTCAAAAAGTGCATAGGTAGGATAGCTAACTGCAAGTAATATAGCAACCATAAGAACAATACTAAAAACACCTACATTTGTTTTAAAAAATGGTGGTTTTCTATCATAGATACTTAAATTTACAGATTTTATATTGTCATTTAAAACACTCATAGCATATTTCGCATCAATTGCGAAATGTTTCATACCAACTTTAACATCTTTAAATGGATCTAAAATCTGCTTATTTGCATCTTCATAACCATAACTATTGAACAACTCTAAAAAACCAGGGATATCTGAACCCTCAAAATCCAAATATATATTGTGTATAGTATCTAGCTTAAAGATACCTCTTTTATGACCTATTGAATGAGCTATCCTCTCAACTGACTTGGAGAGTTCCTCTTGAGTGTCACTCATCATTATAAATTCATCATCATTATAAAGATTGTCTCGAACACCCTTTGTTGAAAGGATATCTCTCATTTTGATAGCATCTACACCTATTTTTCTAGAAATCTCAGATAGTGTTGATATTGTTCTTGTAGATATATATTGACCATTTTTAAATACAACTGCATATGCACTATGTTCACCGATATGTATATAAAGATCATTTTGAGAAATCTTGTTTTCAAGATTATATAAAGAAGCATAACAAAGTGCAGAAGGGAAAATTAAATCAATATGACCATATTTTTTAGCAAATGCTCCAAATTTTTCATCTAATATATCAACCTCAACAGCATAAGATTCAACAAAATCTTCATCACTATCCTCTAAGGGTATAACTAAAGATGATATCTTAAAATCAGTATCAGGATCAAGACCAGCTTCCTCATACATATTCATTTCAGATTGAATTTCTATCTTTTCTGGTGAAGTTGACTTAGGTGTTTTATAACCATGAGTACGAGTATTTGAAGATGCTAAAGTCGAAGCAATAAAATACGAAGATAATTTTTTAGATGGCAAAGGTTCAAAAGAGTTACCATCAAAGATAAACTCTCTATCTTCATCTATTATAAAAATAATTTTATCTTGAACTACCATCTTTTAGTACACTCTTTCATAGGTTGTATTATACAAAAGTTTAGCAACATCTATTCCACTAATAGTTAATGATAATATAACCTGTTATAGGCTGCATGGTTATGTTATTTTCCTCTTCATTATAATCTAAAGATATTGTTTTTTGAGAGCTTAAAAGTTCTCCATCAAAGCTATCATAATGAGGTCTTCCTTTAGAATCAAAACAAATTGTAGTATCTTCTGGATCTAATGTTACATGCAATTTATAATTTACTTCATGCTTATTTGTAGCATTTTCTTCCAATGTATCTTTATAAATTCTAATACAACCTGTTTTATCAGATGAACTAACACCCCCTCCAAAATCAAGATGTTCATAACCTATACCTAAAGATTGAGCTTCTTTAATCTTTAATGCTATAAAATTAGTGTCATTTAACAGATAATTCGTTTTAAATGAAGAACTAGCAATACTAGCCATAATCCCAATAAGAACTATAACAAAAATCAATTCAATAAGTGTAAAAGCTTTTTTAATCATGGTCTTTGTAGTGTCCTTCTTAGTATTCTTGTTGTTAAAACTCCATCTATACTAGCATTTACTTCAACATCCATAATTACCATACCATGAGATTCAGAAGTAGTTACTGTAGAATAATCAACATTTGAACAAGTTTCATTATATAAAAAATATCTTTGCATAGTTATATCTACACTAAATTTTTTACCATGATTTGAGATAGAATCACTATATGAATCATAACATTCTCCACCACTTCTATCAAAAGCACTAATCTCTAAAAGAGCTTTTTCTATAGAACTATTTAGATAAAGTTCAGCCTGTTCTTTTACATAACTATCTGCTGTATGTCTAGCTGATATAGAAGCATACTTTAAAGCAACTATCATCATCCAACTTACAATCAATATCATCATAATAGCTTGCCAAATTCCAACACCTTGTCTCAAAATACAGCCTTTTTCTTAGTTATATGAACTGATGTAGAGCCTCTTATAGATTTATTTATATCTAAACTTAAACTAATTATATCATTTTCATATACTGCACCAAAAAAAGCAACATCATAAGATAATATACTAACTTTACCCTCTTGCGTTCCACTCTTATCAGCACAATATGTCTCATCATTATATGGATAATAATCATAAAATAAAAATAATGTATTATCATCAACTTTCTGTTTTAAATCAGTTATGCAACTAGCATCTTTATCTATATCTGCTCCACGAGCCACTGCATAAGCTCCATTAGTCAAATAATATTTTTCATATATGTATTCTGGTGCTTTATCTGAAGAAGTATCTGATATGGTAATTTTATCAGTATCTACACTATCGATGCCATGACTTAGATTACTATCATTTCCATGCCATCCATAAGCACCTTTACAAGTTGATATATTTTCATTTCCAGCATCAAATGAACCTGCAAAAATTAAATTTCTATTTGTAATATTCAAATCACTATCAACTTCAAGTGCCTTTAAATCTGGTTTAGAACTTGCATTCATATCTACAAAGCCACTATATTTATCTGCCAATAATTGTTCATCATCCAAACTAAGCCACTCTAAAACAGTAGAATTATCATCACTTAGTATATCTGTTATAGGGATGCAACTTTGTTCATGTGAACCATCATAACCTATAACACTATTTGGGATACGATTATAAAGTAACCTACTAATCTCATCTAGCACTATTTGAGATTGTAAAGAAAGATCTGTTATAGCCTTTGCTTTTGCAGAACGGATATACAATGCTTCAAAAGCCTTAAACATACCGATAGCCAAAACACTAGATATAACAATAACTATAATCATCTCTATAAGAGTAAAAGCCTTTTTAGATTGCATTACCAAGCCCTTTTGTTTATCTTTATATAACCAAGATTTGTAGATTCATAAAAAACACTTGTTTGAAAATTACCAGTTTTAGCACCACCTTTTACAGTTACTACTATCTTTTTTATATTGTCATTATCTGCATCATAATCAACCGATGTTGATAAGTTATAGTCTTTTCCACTTGCTGAAGTTTCATTATAATCATCCTCTGCATCATAATCATCAATATCATTATAATCATCATCACCATTTTCTTGTCCCAAAGGGTCTGATTTATTAGCATCAGAATCTATACAATTTCTAGAGCCTATAAAACCACCTATTCTATAACCTGTATCACTACTACAATCATTATCATCAGTGTGCAATATCTTACCACCACTATTAATTGTATTTTCATCCCATGGTAGTTTAGATATACTACCTATAAGAGATATAGCTTCATACATACCATCTTCTTTTACAGATAAAGCCATTGTTTTATTTGACACAAATATAATCTTAGGAACAACTGTAAAAACTATAGCGATAATAACCATAGAAAATATTAACTCTACTAGAGTTAGTGCATTTCTCATTATCTAAAGACCTTAACACCAGTTTTTTCATAATTACCTCTCGATGAGATATTGTAATCACTTCCCGTAAATTCACCACTAACAACACCACTAGGAGTTGAAGTTGATTTTAAGATATATTCAAAACATGGATGCTTAGTACAATCACTTCCATCACTATCATTATAATCTTGACCTAATCCAGCTGGAAAGTACCAAAACCAAGATTTAGTTTTTATATGCATACGATAAGTTCCCTCATCTGAGTTTGATATAT
>JAMOQV010000266.1 GCA_027068615.1 Helicobacteraceae bacterium
GGATGCTTAGTACAATCACTTCCATCACTATCATTATAATCTTGACCTAATCCAGCTGGAAAGTACCAAAACCAAGATTTAGTTTTTATATGCATACGATAAGTTCCCTCATCTGAGTTTGATATATTAAAACTCACTTTAGAAGAATCTGTATCAAACGATGTTATAGTAAATTGAACATCTTCTAATGTTGATTTTTTAGTTGCATCTATCTCTGATATATCTTCAAAAGTATTGTTATGTTTTTTATTTCCATACCAATTTATAGAGTTTTGTTTAAAACCAGCTACATACTTAGAAGAACTATCATCATAAACTTCTATCTCAGAAAAATGTTTTATATCTGTATCTGTTGTTTCTTTATCTGCTGTTGCTACTCTAGCATAGTAAAAAGTTGCATTAGAATCATCACTAGCATTGTTTTCATCTTTTGCAACATCTGAAGTTGTTATATTTATATCCAAATCTTTTAATAAAAATGGATTTACAGGGTTAGAAAAGTTTCTATCTACATTTATACTGTAACTAGCATTTGCCTCTCCAGATATAAAGTAATCTTTACTTATAGTTATAGTTTTGTTAATATCTTTTAATTTAAAACTATCTTTTGTTGTACTGTTATTTGCTATAACTGTAGAGTTCATATCTAACTCATTATCTCCATCATCAACATCTATACTAAACTTTATATCTACATTTTCACCATAACAACTTGAGTTAAAATCGTCTAGTTTGTTATGTTGTTTATTATTTGCTTGAACAGTAGCAAACATACTTAGATTCATATCGTCTATATTTGCCATATATAACCAATCAGCATTAGTAGAAACATTGATATCTGCTTTAGTTATATTTAACTCATAAGGTTTTATATTTACAGTGTGACTGTATGATTTTATAGAAAGGTTATCATCTGTATTCCAATGGTCTGTTACATTTTTATCATCACAATCAATACTTGCATATTTTTTTGAACAATCATCTAACTCTTTTATAGTTATATTTAAGTCACCTATATTTGTATAGCTACTATCTACATCATCTTTAGAACCATCACTAAAACTAAAATCAGCTATACCAAAAGTACCTATCCTACAACCATCTTTTACAACACTTGCATTTACTTCAAAAGATGCATTTAAACTCTCATTATAATCATCAACTGTATTATCATTTTCATCTGTTGCATTAAAGTCTATCAAAAAGTTTTCCCCTGCATAAACTTGTTGCGATGGTGCTACAAATCCAAACTTTTCAGGTCTTA
>JAMOQV010000267.1 GCA_027068615.1 Helicobacteraceae bacterium
AACTAAAATTTAAATTCATCTTCATTTTTTAATATCGCAGGATCTTTTTCACTTATAACACCATCTGGAGTATTTAGTTTTAATTCTATTTCACAGCTAAGATATTCTGATGTAGTAAGTGGTTTAAAACTTTTATCTTCAAAAGCTGATTTTTTGGCATTGTGAATTATATCTTCTAGTAAAGTTCTTGAAGCCTCTGTTGAAGTATAAGAACCTCTTAGTTCATCATCTAAGTAGATATTTACACTTGTTGGTATTTTTTCTTTTAGAAGTGGATGTTGTTGTATAAGAGCATCTTTATCTATGTTTCTTTTAGCTTCAAAAACCTCATGTATAGAATCACGAGCTAATTGTAATAAAACAGAACGACCACTCATAAAAAATCCTCTTAAAGAAGTTAAAACCCCTGTAAAACAAGGGTTTTAAAATTATTTTGCTAATGCTGCTTTTGAAGCTTCAGCAACTGCACTAAATGCTGCTGCATCATTCATAGCCATATCAGCAAGAATTTTACGGTCAAGTTCGATACCTGATTTATGTACACCGTTCATAAATGTAGAATAGTTCATACCATTTAAACGAGCCGCTGCATTGATACGGATAATCCATAATTTACGGAACTCACGTTTTTTCTGCTTACGATCTCTATGTGCATATACTAATGATCTTTCAATTTGCTCTTTAGCTTTTCTAAAGTGCTTACGACGACCTTGATAAAAACCTTTTGCTAGTTTTAATATCTTTTTATGTCTTGCTCTACGAACAGTACCTGTTTTTACTCTTGGCATTTCTTTCCTTTTTTCTTTACCCAGCTACTCTTTTGTAATCAGGGTGCTATATTTTAATAGTCTTGCCCAGCTTTACACTGGAGATTTTAACGAAAAACTAAAAATTAGTTAATCATAGCCTTAATACTTGCAACATCAGCAGAAGCTACAACAGCAGGACTGTTTTGCTTTCTACGAGTATCTGCATCTTGTTTAGTTAAAATGTGACTTCTATACGCTTTACCACGCTTGATAGTACCATTTTTCTTAACTTTAAAACGCTTTACAGCGCCTTTTACCGATTTCATTTTAGGCATCGATGACTCCTTTGTAAAATTCTCATAATTTGAGGATGACATTATATCAAAATATTTCTTTTATTTTGTTATAATCTTTTTATGAATTCGATAAAACATATAAAAAAAGCTATAGAAGAGTTAGATGCAGAGGTTGAAAAACTTCTTTTAGATTGGAGTATTCCATTAAATGAAAAAGATAATATTATGCTTCCACTTGTAAGAGAGAAAAAAGTTCTTACTCAAACATTGGAAGATTTGATATATTTACAAGAAAATCCACCTGCACCAAATCAACCTTGTGGCATCTCAAAGTATAGAGATGATAACTAAAGTTTTATTTATTTAAAACTTTAGATATTTTTACACCGTTTGTTATTTTATCTACATTTTTTTTCATATAAGAATTATAAAATGTTATACTTCAATTATGATAAAAGTAGATAATATAAATATAAAAGAATTAGAGATATATAAACAACTAAGAGAAAATGCTTTTAGAGATGACAATAGTTTTATAGCTGATTCTCCAAAAGTTGTAAATCTTCTATTAAAAGAAAATATTGAAGTAAAAAGTATATTGGCAACTGAAGAATATTATAAAGAATTTTCTGAATTGATAGCTTCAAAAAATATACCAAAGCTTTACATAGCTTCTAAATATGAGATGCAAAAAATAGTTGGTCATAAAATACATCATAACTGTATGATGCACGGTGTAAGACCAAATGATGTGACATTGGATAGTTTAGATAATCATATAATTATGCTTGATAATATAACATCAACAGAAAACATAGGTGCTATAGCTAGAAGTGCAACAGCACTTGGTGTATCATCATATATCGTTCCTAAAAAATCCCCACACCCTTTTAGTAGAAGAGCATTAAGAGTCTCTATGGGTTATGCTTCTATGTTAAAAATACATATTTATAACGATATATTTCAAACTATAAAAGAGCTAAAAAATAGAGGTTATAAGATATTTGCAGCAGAAGTAACCTCAGATAGTACATTTTTAAAAGATATAAAAGTTCCAAAAAAATGGGTTGTTATTATGGGTCATGAAGGTAATGGAATATCCAATGAAATTTTAGATATTTGTGATGAAGTAGTTACCATAGAGATGCAAGAGAATGTAAAAAGTTTTAATGTAGCCATTGCCTCATCTATAATCATGTATAAATTTAAGAACATATTGACTTAAGTAGTGGTGGAGACGTCCGGGATCGAACCGGAGTCCTGAAGCTAGCGAATCAGTGAAATCTACATGCTTAGAAAAGTTGTTTAGTTTAATCTTGCTTCACACAACTTGCAAAGCTACA
>JAMOQV010000268.1 GCA_027068615.1 Helicobacteraceae bacterium
ATCTTATAAACCCTTTGTAGGTCTGAACCCATCAAAGCAGTAGCAACTTTTGAAGCATCTGTAAGAAGTAAAAGCCCCTCAGAAGCATAATCAAGTCGCCCAATAGGGATATAATGTTTATACTCTTTACTTAAAGAGTCATATATAGTTTTTCTACCACGAGGGTCGTTTTTAGTAACTAACTCACCTTTTGGTTTGTTATAAACTATAACTGTGTATTTATCTCTAGGGCTTACTTGTTTACCACTTACATAAACTATATTTACCCCCTCTTCAACTTGTGTAGCGGGATTATCTTGAATCTCCCCATCAACTCTAACATAACCATCAAGTATGGCTTTGTCAGCTTCACGGCGAGAATAACTCGAATGGTGTGCAATGTATTTGTTTAATCTCATAATAACTCTTTTAATTTTAGTATTTTTTCTTCTAGTTCGTCTAATTCATTTGTGCATATCTCAAAAACATCATCAGCTTGTAAATCTGTATAATGATGAGAGATTAAATCTCTAAATCTAATAATATCACTCCAGTACCCTTTATCAGCGACTTGATATAAAAACTCTTTTTCTCTTTTATCAAGATTTTTTATCGCTTCACCAGTAGCTTGAAGTCTCATAAGGTTAGCTTCTAGTTTTGTTATGCTATCATCATCTTTTAAAAAGTCATCACTGACTTGTATCCCTGCAACTCTTTTTCTAAGTAATTCTATACTTTCTAAGATAAAATCTAAAAGTTGTAATGTTGTTAGTTTATTCATATAAAAATTGTTTCCTTCTTTATGTGTTCGTAGATAGCTCCACTACTTCGTTTATTTTCACGAAATAAATCAACTTTTTTATTGTATTTTTCTTCTAAAAAATTCCATAAACCAGCTACATTTCTAAAAGAATGTTTTTTCAACTTTACAAATATATCTATATCACTCTCATCTGTTGCTTTATCTGTTGCATAAGAGCCAAATAGACCAATCTTTTCAACATCATATTTCTCTTCAAAAAGAGATTTGTTTTTTTTTAAAACTTCTAAAATATACTCTTTTGTCATGATATACCCTTTTCTATAAGTGTATGTATATGAAGAACACCTTTTATATTTTTCTCTTTATCTGTTATAACCAAAAGTTGAATTTTTTTATCTTCTATCAAAACCAACGCTTCACTTGCAAGCATATCTTCATCTTCACAAGTCATAGGGTTTTTTGTTGCATATTTTAAAACATCATCATCTAGTGAAAAATCTTCAGCTAACAATGCACGGCGAATATCTCCATCACTTACGATAGCTGTTAGTTTATCATCTTTATCTACAACCAAAACAGTTCCAAGTCGCCCTTGACTTATCTCTAAGATAGCTTCTTTTACTTTTGCATCCTCTTTTACAGTTGGTATATCTGTACTTTGCATAAGGTTTGATACTTTTATAAAAAGTTTTTTACCCAATGCTCCACCTGGATGAAAAGATGCAAAATCACTCTTTTTAAAATCTCTTGCTCTCATAAGGCAAACTGCAAGTGCATCTCCTAAAGCCAAAGTAAGAGTTGTTGAACTCGTAGGTGCAATGTCAAGTGGACAAGCCTCTTTTTCAACAACTACATCTATAACCAAGTCTGAAAATCTACCCAAAGTTGAGTTTTTATCTCTAGTCATCCCAATAAGTGGTGTTTTAAACCTTTTTATATGTGGAAGGATTGAGCTTAACTCCTCACTCTCTCCACTATAACTTATGGCAATAACGACATCATTAGAACTTATCATACCCAAATCACCGTGAAGTGCTTCAGTAGGGTGTAAAAAGAAGCTAGGAGTACCAGTAGATGCAAATGTTGCAGCCATCTTAGCCCCTATAAGCCCACTTTTTCCAACACCTGTAACTATAAGTTTACCTTTACACGAGAGTATAATCTCAACTGCTTTATCAAAGGCATCATCTATGTTTTTTGAAGCTTTAAGTAATGTATCTGCTTCTATGTTTAATGTTTCTTGTGCTATTTTTTTATAATTCATAAGTAGTATTATATCATTAAATATAAATCTTTTAAACGATAAATTAACTATAAATTTATTATTTGGAATAAAACTTGCTAATTCTCAATTAATACGATAAATATTAAAGGATTAAGTTATGGGTTTTAGGATAAATACCAATATTGCAGCTATGAATTCGCATGCTAGTTCATCAGCAAACAACCGTTCTATCAATAATTCACTTGAAAAATTAAGTTCAGGTTTAAGAATCAACAAAGCAGCAGATGATGCTTCTGGTCTTGCTATTGCAGATTCGCTTCGTTCTCAAGCATCTGGTCTAGGTCAAGCTATAAAAAATGCAAATGATGGTATAAATATCATCCAAATCGCTGATAAAGCTATGGATGA
>JAMOQV010000269.1 GCA_027068615.1 Helicobacteraceae bacterium
CTAAAAGCATCTTTAAAAGCCTCAAGTCCGTCTGCTATCTGCTTATCTAAAACAGCCTCAAAATCTATCTCAGCATCTTTTATAGCTTTAAAATGTTTCTCAATCTTTTCTTTTTCTATCGGTAGTTTTGCATCTTTTGTGCCATCTTTTTTATATGCTTTTATCGTATCTATCGGTGCTGTATTTACACTGTTATATGCTAAAAGTTCCTCTATATAGTAGTGAGCTGGAAGTGAGTCATCTTTTACACCAGTACTTGCAAACAATGCACGGCAACCTAAAACTTTCATCTCTTCTATGGTTGCATATATATCTGCTGTGTTGTAGATACCACTAAGTGCTACGGCTATACCTTTTTGAGATAAAGTAGCATCTAAAGCACGGTCAACCCTACTTACAAAGATGCTTATAACTGTATCTACTTTTGAGCCAAATCTCTCTACTCCTCTTTTAAAAGCCTCTGCACAAGATATAGCTTGTGATTTTTTAAAGATAAGTGTCGCATTTACGGGAATGCCACAAGATACTAACTCCTCCATAGCTTTGTATCCAGCTTCTGTTGCTGGTACTTTTATCATCACATTTTTTCTATCTATAGTTTTAAAAAGTCTTTTTCCCTCTGCTATGGTTGCTTCTGCATCATCACATAAAAATGGGTCAACCTCTATACTTACATAACCATCATCCCCTTTTTCAAAAAGTGGATTTAGTATATCTGATGCTTTTTGTATATCAAAGATTGCAACTGCTTCATACTTCTCTTTTGCACTTAAACCATTAAGTGATGCTAGTTGAGTTTTATAAGCAGATGAGTTTAAGATAGCATTTTTAAAGATAGCAGGATTTGAAGTAGCACCATTTATGATACCACCATCTATAAGCTCTCTAAACTCACCATCTAAGTAATCTCTCTCTATAAAATCAGCCCAAAGTGAAAATTTTAAATCTTTTATATACATTTTTAATATCCCTAAATTTTTTAGCAATTATACATAAATATTTATCTAATGTTTATATAACTATCAAATCTGAAAAATCAAAAATTTATATAAAATTTATAATATAACATTAAGAGGATAAGTGTATAATTTCGTAACACTTTAATAATAAGTTCTGTGAACTATATATATAAATTAAAAAAGCTAGGAGTTTTATTGTCTGATATAACACTTATCCTTCTTGCTGCTGGTAGTTCTAGTAGATTTGAGATAGATATAAAAAAACAATGGTTACGTATAGATCATAAACCACTATGGCAATTTGTAGCACAAAAACTACAAGATTCTAAACTTTTTAATGAGGTCATTATCACTTCATCTATTGATGATATTGATTTTATGAAAAATTATGCAGATTTTACATTTGTAGTTGGTGGTAAAACAAGACAGTCTTCATTAAAAAATGCCTTGAAAAATGTCTCTACAAAATACACTTTAGTGAGTGATATAGCAAGAGCTTGTATAGACGAAGAATTTTTAAAATTCATTATATCTCATAAAGGTCAAGCTGATTGTATTGTTCCGTATCTAAATGTTAGTGATACTATAGTTTACAATGATGAAACAATAGATAGAGATAAAGTAAAAAGAGTACAAACTCCTCAATTATCAATAACTAATAAACTTATAAAAGCATTAGATACAGACGAAGAGTTTACCGATGAAAGTAGTGCTATAGTGGCTAATGGTGGTAAAAGAAAGTTTGTTCTAGGACAAGAGAATGCACACAAGATAACATATATACATGATTTAAACAAGCTTCCATGTTTATCCAAACCATCTAATGATATTTTAAGTGGTAATGGTTTTGATGTACATGCTTTTGATGAAAACTCAAAAATGTTTTTAGGTGGAGTTAAAATTGAGTCTGATTTTGGATTTTTAGCACACAGTGATGGAGATGTTGCTATCCATGCTCTTATAGATGCACTATTGGGTGCTTCTGGTATGGGAGATATTGGTATGTTATTTCCAGATAATGATGATGCATTTAAAAATATCGATTCAAAAGTATTACTTGAGAGAGTTGTAACAAAACTGTATAATTTTGGATTTACTATTATAAATGTAGATATAACAATAGCTGCTCAAAAACCAAGAATAGGTAAATATAAACAAGAGATGAGGAAAGTTCTTAGTTCTATCCTGAAAATTGATAGTTCAAGAGTGAATATAAAAGCAACAACAACAGAAAAACTAGGCTTTATAGGTAGAGGTGAAGGTGTTGGAGTTATAGCGAATGCAAATTTAAAATATTTTGATTGGACACAGATATAAAAATGAAGATACTAATTATAGAAAATGAAGTTTATTTAGCACAAAGTATAGCTACAAAACTAGGAGAAAAGGGTCATACTTGTGAGATATGCACATCAGCAAAAGATGCTATCAAAGGTAATAATTATGATGTTATCTTATTATCTACAAATATAAATGGTCAAGATTTCAATCCACTAATAGATACTTTTAAAAAATCTATAGTCATACTTATGGTTTCATATATAAGTAATGATACAGTTTCAAAACCTTTAGCTGCTGGAGCAAAAGATTATATACTTAAACCATTTATGATAGAAGAGCTTATAAGAAAGATAGAACATTATCAAGATTATGAAAAACTTAAAAAAAGAAATGAGGCTTATGAAAAGTATCTAAAATATACTTTTGAAGATATCCCTGATGATTTTGCTCATGAAAATATAGAACTACCGATATACATCTCTTCAAGTTTTCAAAAATATGCAGATGCATTTGCTTTTAATTATGCTACTTCAAAAAATATGCCTATACATTTTTTATCACTTAACGATCCTAAAGCATTAAGTGAAATAAACAATGTTGCACATAATTATATATTATATATAACAAACTATCAACTTCTAAAAAAAGCTGATAAGGAAACTTTTTATAATCTAATATCAGATAAACAAGTTATAATAGCAAGTAACAATAAAATAGAAGATGCAAAATATCCTATAATAGAGATAAAAAGTGAAAGCAATGTATTTGATTCTGATGATATACTATCTATAGAAGACTATGTAAAATATATAGTATTAAACTATCAAAGTAAATATCCAGATACTGAATTATCTAAAAAACTAGGTATCTCTCGTAAAAGTTTATGGGAAAAACGAAAAAAATATGACATTATCAAGAAAAAATAAAACTATACTGATAGACCAAGAAGCAGCTTCTGCTCTTGAGTTACTTAAAGCTGGTTTATTATATCCTGTAACAAAATTAATGAACCAACAAGAATCTCAAGAAGTTCTTGAAACAGGTCTAATAGACTCAAAATCTTTCCCTTTTCCTTTTATATTATCACCATCAGGTGAAAAAAATGAAGAAGTTATATCAACTTTAGAAGTTGGCGATGAGATAACTATACTTTGTCAAAATAAAGAGTTTGCTATATTAAAAGTAGAAGAGACTTTTAAAATAAATCCAAAAGATAGAGTAAAACATATATATGGTACAGATGACCTAAGCCATCCAGGGGTAAAAAGAACCCTAAAAAGAATGGGATGCTGGGCTATTTGTGGTGAATTTACACTTATAGATAAATCATCAAATAAAAACTTACAAATAATACAAAAAGCTAAAAAACTAATAGATGCCAAAAATATAACTTCTATATTTTTAGCAGCAAATCCTCTTCATCGTGCTCATGAAAGACTCATCAGACAATCAGTAGATACATCTGATTTACTTGTTATATTTTTACTAAAACCTTATGACAATACAGATTTAGCCTACAACATAAGAAAAGAATCTTTAGAGTTTTTTATAAATAATTTTTTACCAAAAAATCGTGTAGTTATAGTACCTATTGAAAATAGTTATATATTTGCTGGTTTTAATGAACTTATCATAGATGTCATAGTTGCAAAAAACCATGGATGTAACAATCTTATAATTGGTAGTAATCATGCTGGATTAGGTATGTTTTATGATTGTAATTCAAACAAGTCAATTATAGATAAAGTTATAGGTATAGATATAAATATACATATAGAAAATGAGTATGTTTACTGTAATGAATGTACAACTTTAGTGAGTAAAGAGAGTTGTCCACATGGTCAACACCATCAAATATCGTATAAAGCTGATTCTATATTAGAACTGTTAAAATTAGGTATATTACCACCTACTATTTTAGTTAGAAAAGAGATATCTGCATTTTTGTTATCTAAACTTTTTCCAGATAGATTTCAAAACCTAGAAAAACTGTATTATGATTTGTTACCAGTTGAGGGGATATTAACAGAGCATACAGAACAAGATTTTTATCTTGAACTAATTAAACTACATCAAACAACATCACTTACTTAAAGGAAAAATATGAATAAATTTTTTTTAACTCTTGGATATAGTGGATTAGCACCATTTGCACCTGGAACAGTAGGAACGTTAGTTTCTTTACCTATAGGTATGCTTATACTTATATATTTTGATGCTTATACACTTTTTTTAGCAACAACTTTAATTAGTATTATTGCAATTAAACAGATAAACAAATATGAAGAATTAACTAGTACTCATGATGATAAAAGTATAGTTATTGATGAACTAGCTGGTATGTGGTTTGCACTTAGTGTAGCACCAGCTATAAGTGTTGGTATGAATGATATTACAAACCTTGAAAATGGCTTTTTAATACAATCATTTTTATCATTTGTATTTTTTAGATTTTTTGACATAAAAAAACCATCACTAATAGGTAGAATTGATCGTGAAGCCAAAGGTGGTATTGGTGTTATGGGCGATGACATTTTAGCTGGATTTAGTGCAGGGATACTTAGCTCTGCAATATGGCAATTAAGTGTTAAAATATTTGAGTTATAATTAAAAAAAAGGATTAAATAGATGAAACATATATCTTCAATTTCAAGTGGTGTAATGCTAGGTAGTGCAGGGATTGCTATGATGAGTATTTTAAGTGGATGCTCACAAGATAAACAACAACAAGAAGCACAAAACAAGTTTTTAGTGATAGAACAACAACCAAATGGTAAATACAAAGTTGTAGAGGAGATGCCAACTGAGGGTCCATCTCGTGCTATCATCCGTGAAAGAGATGAAAATGGTAATGTAACTGAGAGATTTATGAATGAAGCTGAGATGAAAGCCTTAGCAGAACAAGAGTACAAAAAAGTAGAAGAAGGCACAAGTGAAACTGTTCAAAGTGGTGCTGGAGATGCTGGTATGGGTCTAGCTGGAACTATCCTTGCCGTTGCAGCTGGTAGTTTACTGGGAAATATGATAGGAAATGCTTTAATGAACAACAAAAACTTTGCTCGTAACTCGGCATCGGCAAATAGAAGTGCTTATAGCCGTTCAAAAACTTCAAGTACAACTAGAAGAAGTTCATCTTCTAGAAGAAGCTTTTTTGGTTCAAATTCTAAAAGAACATCATCTTCATCTTACTCTAGGAGCTATGGAGGATGATAAATCTACAAAAAGTAAATCCACTTAATGATGATGTTTTAGAAGAGTTAGGCTTTTCGTGGCATACGGACAACGATGGAACAAAATATGTAAGTGATGAGATAGTGTGCATCTCACAAAGCGAAGCAGAAGCATACTATGAAGCTGTAAATGAGATATACGATATGTATGTTGAAGGTGCAGAATATGTTATAGAAAATGACCTATTTTTTGAGTTAGGGATACCTTTTAATCTTGTTGATATGATAAAAAAATCATGGGAAAATGATGTTCATTGGCATATATACGGTAGGTTTGATTTAGCTGGTGGAGTTGATGGTAAACCTATAAAACTTATAGAGTTTAATGCAGATACACCAACTTCACTTTTTGAAACTGCCCTACTTCAATGGGCGATTTTAAAAGAAAATGATATGGATGAAGATAAACAGTTTAACAATGTTTACGAAGCCATAGCAGAGAACTTTAAGAGACTTATAACTCTTTTTGATGATACAGAATTATTTGATGAGAGGTATGAGGGTTGGAAGATACTTTTTTCATCAGTATCTGGAAATGATGAAGAGGAGATCACAACAAGACTACTTCAACAGATGGCAACAGATGCAGGATTTAACACACATTTTGAATATATTGAAAATGTTAAGTTTGATGATGAAGGTATCTACGATGCAGATGAGAACAAGTATGAGTACTGGTTTAAACTATACCCTTTTGAAGATATAGCACACGATGAACCAGAATTAGCAACAACACTAACAAACATTATGCAAAATCAAGAAGCGATTTTACTAAACCCAGCATATACTTTACTTTTCCAATCAAAAGGGATGTTAAAAATTTTGTACGATTTATTTCCTAATTCTCCATACTTATTAAAAACTTCTTTTGAGCCATTAAATGGCATCAAGCAAGTTGAAAAAACAGTATTTGGAAGAGAGGGAGCAAATACTAAAATCATAGATGCCAACAACTCAGTACTTGAGCAAACTGATGGAGTTTATGATAACTATAAAAAAGTTTATCAAGAGTATGTAGAGTTTCCTAAAGATGCCAAAGGTAATAAATACCAAGCTGGTGTATTTTTCGCTTATGAAGCTTGTGGGCTTAGTTTTAGAAAAGGTGGGGAGATTATGGACAATATGTCTAAGTTTGTTGGACATATCATCAAATAAGCTCTTGTTTAATTGTTGAACAAATCATCTCAACATCATCTTTTGTCATAGTTGTAGAACTTGCCAAACATAGACCCTTTTTAAAAAGTTCTTCACTTACACCATTTAGATAGCTTTTAGCATCTTTAAATAATGGTTGTAAGTGCATAGGTTTAAAAAGTGGTCTTGCTTCTACATTTTTAGATTCTAGTGCTTTTATGATTTTTTTATAATCTATATTTTCAAAAAGTATAGCACTTAACCATCTGTTGCCAATACTGTTTTTTAACTCTGGCATAAAAGTTATACCATCAACACCATCTAAAAACTCTCTATACCAATTAAAAATCTCCCTTTTTTTAGCAACTCTTTTATCTATAACTTCCATCTGAGCTACACCAATAGCTGCTAAAACATTACTCATACGGTAGTTATATCCATACTCTATATGTTCATAGTAGATCTCATCTTCTCTTGCTTGAGTAGCATAAAATTTAGCTTTTTGTATCCACTCTTTGTTATCACTTATAAGCATCCCTCCACCACTTGTTGTAAGGATTTTGTTGCCATTAAATGAAAAAACACCCATATCTCCAAATGTTCCTGTATGTTTTGAATTGTAAGTTGCACCTAATGATTCGGCTGAATCTTCTATAAGATAAATACCATGCATCTTACAGATATCTGCTATCTTTTGTATATCTGCACACATCCCATAAATATGAGTAAGTATTAGTGCTTTTGGTTTTTTATCGCAAGTTAGAAGGTATTTATTTAGAAGCTTTGGAGATATATTCCACGATTTAAAATCACTATCTATAAAAATAGGGTTTGCATTTTGGTACAAAATAGCACTTATAGAACCTATAAATGTAAAAGTTGAAGCAAGTACATCATCACCATCTTTTATACCTAAAACCCTCAAAGCTAAATGCAAAGCAGAAGTAGCACTACTAACTGCTAATGCATTTTTAGTACCTGTATAGTTTTTTACACTTTCTTCAAACTTATCTACATACTCACCTAGTGGAGCTATATAGTTACTTTGAAAAACTTTTTGTATATATTTTAGTTCATTATTACCCATTTCTGGTGCTGATAAAAATATCTTTTTATTCATCTTTTAACCTGTAATTGTTTTTATTAAATACTCTATATCTTTTAGTAAAGATTGATTTTGTATATACTCTTTATTTATCTTTACTTTATCTCTCCAGATAACTTCATCATTATACTTTTTAGCATCTTTTTGTTTTGCTAAAATCTCTTCTTCATTTTTATACTTTATACTTGCTGGTCCTGTTATACCTGGTTTTACACTTAGTATAATTCTGTCTTCACCCTCTAGTTTATCTGCATAACCCTCTACATCTGGACGAGGTCCAACAAAACTCATATCTCCTTTGAGTATATTAAAAAACTGTGGAAGTTCATCTATCTTTGTTTTTCTAAAAAACTTACCACTTTTAGTGATGCGAATATCATCTGCTGATGTTATGGTTGTATCAACTCCATCTACTTTTTTCATAGTTTTTATCTTGATGATATCAAAAAGTCTGCCATCTTTTCCAACTCTTTTTTGTAAAAAAAATCCATTTGACTTAGTCTCTACAGATGCCACAAGCCAAGCTAAAAATATAATCCATCCAAATAAAACTATCCCTATAAAAGATAATACAAAATCAAAACTACGCTTAATCATCTAAATCTTTAACTTATATACTTTAGAATAAGGGGTAAGTATAACCGCTTCAAATAGTTTTTTATCATACTCTTGTAAAACAAATAATTTTATATATGTAGAGTTTAACATCCTATCATCTACTATAAGAAACTGATTGTAATTTTTCATAAATATTACAGATAGGTTTGAATTTTTATCAACCACTTGTCTATCTACTTTTAAACTACCTTTTTTATCGTAAGATGTTACTATAAACTGATTTATCCTTACACTTTGTTTACCCACTTTTAAAGTAGCTGTTCTTTTATCTAACTCGATACCTTTACCAAATAATATTTTCTCTTTAGTATCTTTAAATCTACTTGTTTTATAAAAAAATGGTCGTGGATTTTTCTTACCTGTAACCAAATCCAAGTTACTAAATATATCAACTGTTGGAAGTATGTTTAACATCCTATTTGGTAAGTATAAGTATATATCTCTTGTCTTTTTAGGTAAAGTATAATCATCTAACATCAACTCACTTAGTAGTGTATCTGGATCTATCTGGTTTTTTTGTTTGTTGTGAAATATAGTATCTGCTACTATCTTATAATCACTCTTCACATAGGTCTCTATAGCCAACCTTGCTAAATTTACTGATTGTGTTTGTGATGTTGTTGTTAATATCTTAGATACTATAAAATTATCGTGTTTATGTTTTCCACCATCTATAAGTGTGTTTGTATTTGAATAGTACCATATTGGATAACCATAATCCCACCAAGCTATAGTGTAATCGGTTGGTTTTGAGATAGATTTTAGTTTATCTAAAACTTTTACCTCTTGTTTATTAAAAACGGTTGGTACTTTATAATCAACTATATGTATTATATTTGGAAACAGCATCAAAAGAGTTAAAGAAGTAACTATAAAGTATCTTATAAGTTTTTTATCACTAAAACTAGCTATCACATAAAAAAGATATACTGCACCCATAGCTGAGACAGGAACAGCATAAACAGTAAATCTAAGTCCACCCCATAAAGAAAATACACCAATACCAACAAGAGGTAAAGCAAGTATAAATGGTCTATACTTTATAACTAAAAGTATATATCCAACCAAGGATACAACAACACCCAAAACACTACCACTTATACGGTTAGCCATAACCTCAAAAGGGATTTTCCCTGCTTCTCTAACAGTTTGTGCAACTTGATAAAACTTAAGCCCACTACTCTCTTCTGAGCGAAGACCATAAGATACTATCTTAGCCCAAATAACACCAAAAACATTAGCAAAGATTAAAAATGACAATGCACTAACTAAAGATATAATCTTTAATCTTTTAAGCTCAATCTCTTTTTTTGTAAGTATTAAAAACACAATATAAACAAGAACTATATTTAGATACCAAACTATACTAAAAAGTGATAATGAAACAAGTATAATAGAGTTATATGTAAACTTTTCATCTCTATGAAAAACAACCAAATATAGCATATACATAATCCCTATAGCATATAAAACAGCTGAAGCAGAATCATATAAAAATGGATATATTGCCATAACAATAGATGCAAAAAAAGTATATAAAAGCTTTTTACTCTCAATAGAACTTATAAGAAAGTAAAGTATAAACATAGGTGTCATAACAGCAAACATATCAGTATCATAATACCCAGCCATAGTACGGTTATAATAACTCCAAGCGATACTTCCGATCAAAGCAGAGAAAAAACCAAGTATAGTAAGATTATAAATTCTAGCTATAAGTATCATCGGAATAACAATCAAACTAGATATAAAAACTGGCATATAAAGTATAATGGTATCTATGCTAAAGGGTAAAATTTTAACAGCAAGATATGTAAAAAACACAACTCCATAATGATACATATCTACTACACGAGGGTTGTTTTCAAATTGTTGTGTTAGCTCATTTAAAGCACTTGTAGCCCATATATAGCCATCATTTGTATTTATCATAAGTTGATTATTCCAATAAAACTCATCAAAACCACTAAACTGTGCTATCCAAATCATACGGACAGCTACACTAAAAAGATAAGCTATACTAAGTAAGACAATTAAATACTTTGTATCTATATTTTCTTTTTCTATGTTAAACATTTTTTTCCTTTACAATATACTCTTTATAAGATTTTTGTGTATCTACTATACAGGCATGTGATGGGTACTGTGCTTTTACCTCATCAGATGGTAACTTCATATACTCTTTTCCATATCTTAAAGTTAGATATTTTTCAACTTCTGATGGAACAGGAAGCATTAACTTTTCAAACTTTACATACCTAGGTTTACCTAAATAACTTTTATCAAAAGATGTTTTATCAAAAGATGCTCTACCAAAAAAATGTCCAACTAAAGTATGCTCTTTATTATTAAAATACCTTACAAATCTAAGTAGATTAGATTTTACTACATCATTATCTATATATCTTGCAAGATATAACATAATTTTTTTAGTTAAAGAGTTAGTTTTATATGAACTATGACTCAAAGCTATAGCACTTAAAATCCTTGCACTAAGGTATTGTATATATCTGATACTTTTTATGCTACTAGCACCATTTAAACACATTATATCTATATATATACCATGATGCATCTGTTTATCTTTTAGATTTTCTTCTATAAATGTTGTACCATTCATCCTAATCTTACTAAAGTACAACAACCACTCTTTTGTGTTTTCTTTTTGAAAATAGAAACGATTTTTATCTAATTTTTTATCTGCTATATTTAAAAATCTCATATAATTTTCATAATCCATAAAAACATCAAAATCATCATCCCACGGTATAAATCCCTTATGCCTCATAGCACCCAAAGCACTACCACCCATAAGATAGTAAGTTATACCGTTATCTTTGCAAAACTTATCAAAATACTCAACAATCTCTAATATTTTGTTGTGAAGTTGTTTTAACTCTTTATCATTCATAGTTATATCTTTTTAGCTAAGTAGTAGTATCTTGATATGATTTTTTTAAACAAAGATATCTTAGATAGATTTTTAGCAATATATTTTAAAACCTTAAATATATAAACATTTAGTAAAAATTTAAAACCATTTTTTTCCCATCTGTGTGGATGTGTACTAAATACAACCCTATCTTCACAAGAAAATACCTCTAAAAGTTTTTTATAATCTTTTAGAGATATATCTCCATCATTTTTTATATCGTTATTGTGTATATTTACTATCTTTTTAAAACCATAACCAGCATCCGATATATAAGTATAATCTATCTTAGTTGGTAACTCAACTACAACATCCAATATATCTGAAAAAAGATTTCTAATCTCATCTTTGCGGAAAAAATCTTTATTTGAACTCCAATTATCTCTTATCATAAGAGGATTACCATGTGGACAAACTGTAGCTACTTCAAAACCATACTTTTTAAAAAGCTCTAAATTATTTTGAAACTCAAAAGTAGCTTTTTTATAATCCCCACCATTTGCATCTAAAACATCATAATGATAAGTCACTTCATGACCTAAAGATGCTATCTCTTGAAGTATCTTGTGGTTATCTTCAACCAAATCAGCTTGAACAAAATATGTAGCTTTGATGCCATAAAGATTTTCTATCTTAGCCAAATCCAATGCTTTTAAAGGACTTGTCTCAACATCATGTTTTATAACTATCCATCTTTTTTCATCTAAATTATTTAAAACTTGATTTATAGTTATTGTTTTGTATTTTTGAGATATATCACGACAAATCTCTTCCCATACAGCATAAGTAAACATTTAGCTATCCATTATGAGAGATATCTGTTAAAATCTCTCTAAATTTTGTAGATGATACATTTTTAGTATAATTAAAATAATGCACTTTTGCACCAAATGGCTCTAAAAACTTTTCTAAATCATCAAAGATTTCTGAACCTTTCCAATCATCTCCAACAAACAATATATCGTAACCAACATCAAGATATGACTGTTTTTTATCCCTATGGGTAACTGCTACAACCTCATCAACAACTTTAAGTGCAGATATAATTTCAAGTCTATCTTGAAAAGGTATAATGGGAAGTTTATCTTTATATGAGAGTACCAACTCATCTGTACTAACACCAACTATAAGATAATCACACATATTTTTAGCTTTTTTTAGAAGATGAAGATGCCCAACATGAAACATATCAAAAACACCTGTTGTATAACCTATAACTTTTTTAGACATTAAACTCTCTTCCTAAACAATTTTTTAAAAATATATCCACGAATACCATCTGTTAAAACAACTTGAAGTATAAATCTAACAGATACATTAAACACAAATCTAGCAAAAGATATTATACTGTTTTTATACATAATCTTTTGAATTTTTGCCTCACTTAAAAAGTATTTAAACCCACCACGACGATTAAAAAACTCCTCATTAATCCTAACATCAACTAAAATCTCACTAAGGTTATAAAAACTAAAACCCTCAAGATACATCCTAATCCATAGATAATAATCCTCATTATGATAAAAAGATATATAATTACCAACTTTTATAACATCTACTTTTTTAAACATCACACTCATCTGATTAAATGGGCATCTTGTTTTTAGATACTCTTTTATCTCTTTATCTGCACTTGGTACATATCTTATAGATATCTCTTTTTTGGTATCGTGTTCTATCTCCATAATAAGACCACCAACGATACTAACTTCTGCATCTTTTTTAAAAATATCTATCTGTTTTTCAAACCTATCATACCTTGATATATCATCAGCATCCATAAGTGCTACATAATCGTACTTTGCATTTTCTATACTTATCTTTCTAGCTTCTCCATGACCTTTATTCTTTTTTAGATATATAACATCAAACTCAACAGCTAATTTTAAACAAATATTATCAAAATCATCTATAACTTTTTTTAACTCATCATCTATAAAACCATCTACAACTAAAACCACTTGAGTTGGTTTTAAGCTTTGTTCAACAACACTATCTAAAGCCTCTTTAAAATACAAAGGATTATCTTTTTTATAGACACATATTGCTACACTAAAGTTCATATTTTACCTTTTATAGATACAACTATATTTATAAACTTTAAAAATAGTTCTTCTCCAAATAATGAATTTATAAAAAACATAATAGATAATTTAAAAGGATCTATAAAAAAACGGATATATCTTTTATGTTTCAAATTTCGTATAAAACTCTCTTTTAATCTTTGCCTAAATAATTTAAAACTTTTGTGATTACTAGAGATGCCATCTCTTTTAAATTCAACATATAACTCATCTATAAATTCAACATTACAGTTTTTTAAAGCAAAAAGCTTATAATCATCATCTGCACCTATTTTTAAACGCAAATCATAAAAAAAATTTTTATAAAAAGATTTTGGAAAAAAAAGTGTTTGATGATTTGGTAAATTTAAACTCAACCAATGTTGATAATCTTTAATCTCATAATTAGGATATACCCAACCTATACCACCACTACCTATAATTTTTGCTCTACTATAATAAAGGGACTTTTTATCATCTATATTTTCTACTATATTTTGAATACTCTCTTTTGATGTAAGAGTATCTCCCGCATTTATAAAGTTTATAAAATCCCCAGTTGCCAATCTTGAACCCTTATTCATAGCATCATAAAGTCCATTGTCATTTTCACTCAGTATAGTAGATATTTTATCTTTATATTTTTTTATTATAGATAAAGTATTGTCTGTAGAAGCACCATCAATTATAATATATTCTATACCTTTGTATGTTTGAGATAATATACTTTTTATAGTTTTTTCTATAAAACTTTCTCCATTATAAACAACTGTTA
>JAMOQV010000270.1 GCA_027068615.1 Helicobacteraceae bacterium
TAACACTTTTTTTCTTATGCTTTGAATCTTAGGTAGAATATACTAAAATAATCTAAGAACTAGTTGTCATTTACTTATCGCTTAGTAATCTAAAGTGACAATAGCATTATAATAAAAATATAGTTATATATTGATGATGTATTTTGTCACAAATATGTCATTATTATAATGTTTTTCTCCATTTTTTTGTCAAGACCACTTAAATCAACAGCAGGATTACTTATTATTTCAATAATAAAACAGATTTTTCTATCATAGATGGTCTCCATCTTTTTAGTGAACCTTTTGGAAGCATCTCTAAATCCATCTCAAAATCTTCTTTATAAAATCTTTTACATATATTGTAAAAACTCTCTATCTCATCTCTCAATCCAAAAGTAAGAATATAGTTTTTTATACCATCTTCTATAATAGATAAATCTGTTTTTTCTTTAATCGCTTTTTCCAACTGTGATATATAACACCATGCAACTACACTTGCTATTGCCATATATTTTGAAGGTATTTTCATAAAATCTTTTAATGCTTCTTCTATACCGTCAATATCTCCAGCTGCTGCATATTTATTTGCTTTTTCAAGTGCTTTATCCCAAATCTCTTGCAATCTTTTTCCATCTTCTGTTTCTTGTAACTCATCTGAATTATCAAGTAATGAATAAGCTAAAACCATATCATTAGCTTTTATAGCTTTATCAAATTTCATTTTATTGTTGATAGTTTCTCTTAAGTAAATAATATCTTCATCAAACTCTGGAAAACTAGACAATATCTGCAATGTCCTCAAAGCTGAGTCAAGATTACCATCAATAATATCTTTTTCAGCTTGGATGAAAAGTTTATCACCATAATCAACCATAGCTGTATATTCTGGAAATTCTCTTAAAAATGAATACTGATTAACAAGTTGAAAAGCCATTCTAAAGTTTTTATTAGATACTGCATTTTTAAAAGTAATATAAGCTTTTGCTTCTTTTAATAACTCTTGAATATGCTCTGTCTTTTCAGATATACCCCTATAAGGAGATAAAAGTTCTCTTGCTCTCTCTAATCCAGATGGTTGAAGAACTAGCTTTTGAGCAGTTATAAATGTTTTTTGCCATTGTTTTTCTAAAGACTTATATACATCTGATTCTTTATAGCTTGGATTTATTCTAGCCATACTATATGCAAGAGCTAATTTCCCAGCACGAGCAAGTTCTAAAAACTTATCATATTCTTTGTACTCTTGCAATAACTTATTTATTTGTGTGTTTTTAGAGGGTATATTTTTAAAATTTTCAAACAAACTTACAGCTTTGTTTTTTTCACCCCTTTGTAAAAAATACTTAGCTTTTTCAAATGTCCTATCCCACATATCAAATATATATTTAAACTCTTCAGTATAAGATAACAAAGGATTATAGTCTGATAACTTATAAGCTTCATCATACTTATTTAACCTAAGTAACATCCTTAAACGCTTTCTACCTTCATATATATCATAAAAAATAACATTTCCATCTTCATATCCAACAATAAGAAGAGATTCTTTATCATCAAACTCTAAACTAGATACAACTGATTTATACTTAATATAGCTACGAGACAACTGTTTATACTCTTTTAATTCATAAACTATAATATGTCCAAGTTGTGTTCCTAAAAACAAAAATAATCCGTCCCTACTAACAACCATCTCTCTTACATCATCATGAATACCAGATAATCTTGCAAGAACTTTACCACTGTAAGTATTCCAAACTATTGCTGTTGCATTTTTATCTATAGTTATAAATCTACTAGCATCTATAAATATTGTTTTCATAACAGGTGCTGCATGAAGCTTTAACTTATGTTTTGGTGTCATAGTAGCTATATTAAAAACACCAACTTTTCTATCATAACTAACTGTTACACACCAATTTCCATTTGCACTAAAAGATACCTCATTTACAGTGTCTGCATGGTGTGGAAGTGTGAAAGCTAGTTTTCCAGTTTTTAAATCAACTACAAATGTTTTACCATCTTCACCACCAGTAAACATATATCTATCTTTTGAATCTATCTCAACACAAGCTATTTCACCTTGATGTCTAGTCATTTTAGCTATAGCTTTTTTTGTTTTTGTATCAAAAAGCTTTGCTTCTTTACAATCACTACTAAGAGATGCGAACTTAGTACCATCACCACTAAAAGTTACAACATTTTGTTTGAACCTTTCATGTTCCATAGCAGCCTTAAATCCAGCTGTTACTTTTAATGTATCTTTATTTAGATATCGAACTGTAGTTTTATTATCTACAACAACCAACTGACCATCATTTAAAATCTTTAATAAAACAATGGGGTATTTAAAATTTACTTGCTTTACTTC
>JAMOQV010000271.1 GCA_027068615.1 Helicobacteraceae bacterium
TCTCACTAAGTTGTTTTAATTTTTTATCTCTTATAAAATCGTCTGGCTCAAATTCTAACTCATATTTAAGTAAATCTATTTTACTTTTTGCATCATTGTAAAATTCTTGTGCCGAACCACCTCGTGCGAAACCCTCTTTATGTTGAATAGCGTGTTGTATCTCGTGGAGTAGTGAAGATTTTATGTCTTCTTTATATATCGCTGAATTTAAAACTATTTCTTTAGATTTTGCATCATAATAGCCATTATTTCCTTTTTTCATTTCTTTTAGTGTTAATTGAGTATCTGCTAACTGTGGATAATTTTTAAAAAGTTCATCGTGCTTTAATATTTTATTTAGGCTAAAAGTTCCATTATTATTAGTTTTCATTTCATCTAAAAGTCTATTTTCTAGTTCTGTATATTCACTTAGGGTAAATTCTCCATCTTCATATCTTCCGTATAATTTCTCTATTCTTCTTTCAAGTGGCTTATTAATATTGTTGTTAAGTTGTTTAATCGGTGTAAAATCTATCTTTGCCTTACTATCATCAATCTCGAATCTATCTAAAGTATCATATTTACCCTCAAATTTTTTACCTGCTTTCTCTGCTTCTTTAAAGCCTTTTGCTTTGCTTCCTGCGAATAGCCCTGCTTTAAATCCGCCCTCTTCTTCTTTAAAGAGTTTAGGTGCTGCTTTTTTGAGTGCATTTATTCCAACTGCTCCTATACCTGCACCAATTAAAATATCCATGATGTCTGATTTTCCATCTCCGTTATAGTCTCTTTGATTTATAACTGTATCACTTCCACCTGCGAACGCTCCTGCCATTGTGTGAGTAGGATTAACAAATAATATTCCCTCTTTTTGTGCTATTTTTTGTATTTTGTCGGCTCTTGCACCATCTATTTTAGGATTATATTTAGATACTTTTAATCCTTTTTTCTTTAGAATTTCTATTGTTTCTTTGCTTGTTCCATTTGGCACTAAAGCTACTTTAAATTCTCCTAAATCAACTTTTCTAAGTATATTAGTTTCAAAATATTCAGTCGGCATTTGTTGCATTGCTGTTTTTAGATTTTCAATATCGTCTTTTATGCTTTTTGGTAGGTCTTTAATTCCGTACTCATTTAATACTCTATCAAGTGGAGTATCTGCAATTTCTAATAAAATTCCTTTTAGTGTATCATTTGAAAAACTGTTGTTTCCTGTATGCTTACTAAAAGCATCAGATATTTTAAAATATTCATCCTCTACCTCTTTTTTAACTACTTCAAACTCTTCTTTAGAAACAAGCTTATCTTTTGCTTTTAGTATCTGTGCTAGTGTTTTAAACTGTGGTGTGTGTAATGCTCTTATACTTCCCATTCCATAATCGTAACCCTCACCACCTCTTAAATCTTTTTTTAGTTCTTTAACTACATTATCTATGTTGTGGTCTATCCATTTCTGTCTGCCGTTTCTATCTGTACCGTTATAAATTTTTTCTTCTGCTCCGTGCTGTTTATAATAATCATCTACATAATCTTTAAACTCTTGATTATATTTTTTGTCTATAATTTTTGATACATTTGAGCGTGTTGCATAAAAATCTGGTGTTTTCCCTTTTTCCATTTTTCTTAATGTATCTTTCATAGTGCCTGCATAAGTTTTCGCTACTCTTTGTATTTCAGTTTCACTCCAATCGTTTATATCATCGCCTATTTTATTTCTTAAAAACTCTTTTGTCTTTTCTATGAATTTATCATCGTTTGCATAGTCTCTATTTAATTTCCCATCTTCATAAAAACTTTTAAATGTTTTTGCAATTTCAATATTTTCTTTTTTTGGTGCATCGTATTTTAAAACTTTATCTTTCTTATGTCCTTTGCTTTCAAGAAATTTCATTTTTAAGCCTAAATCATCTATCAGATTATCGGCATCTATATAACTACCATTACCTACTAAATCGTGGTATTTACCTAAATCATCTTCAATATTTCTAACTGCTTTATGTGATAATTTTTTTTCTACTTTTGGGTATCGTGGACTGTAAATATCTGCACCAAAAGTTTTAGTATCTCTTGATGGAGTTATCATATTCTTATCGCCTAGTAATGTAACCTCTCCGTAGCCATCTAGTGGAGTTTCTTTTTTTGTTACTGCTAAACTTGGTACTGCTAGTCCACCTTGTTTATCTGCAAATTTAACATTATCTGCTGTTAGGTTATGTTGTGCTATTAGATTTTTTTCTTCTTTTTGTGGTATAATTGCTTTATCAAAGTCGGCATTAGAAGCTTCTTTTTTGAAGTAGGTGTCATTGTGACCAACTGTCGGCTTTTTTCTATTAGTATAAAAACTAACAATAAAATCA
>JAMOQV010000272.1 GCA_027068615.1 Helicobacteraceae bacterium
TAGCAGAGTTTCTAGCACTACCAAAAGAGAAACAATGGGCATACCAACAAGACTTAAAAGCAAGATTAGATTACAAAAATGTAATGGATTATGCAAAAGAGATGGCTAAAGAGGAAGGTCTAAAAGAAGGTCTAAAAGAAGGTCTGAAAGAAGGTTTAAAAGAAGGGTTAGAAAAAGGACTTGAACAGGGCTTAGAGAAGGGTTTAGAGAAGGGACTTAAAGAGGGTGAAAAAAATAAAGCATTAGCTATAGCTAAAAATCTTTTGAAAGCTGGTGTAGATACAGATACTATAGTGTTATCTACAGGTTTATCAAAAGAAGAAATTCTAAAGATAGAGGGATAATATGGGTGAAGTATATGCAAAAAACAAAAAAGCATGGCATGATTATTTTATAGAGGAAAAGTTTGAAGCTGGGATAGTTTTAACTGGTAGTGAGGTTAAAGGTATAAGGGCTAGGAGAGTAAATCTAAAAGATAGTTTTATCCGCATCGATAACGGTGAGGTTGTTTTATACAATATGCATATAGGAAGATTAGAAACTACGCACCATTTTTATGGGCATGAAGAGAGAGGTAGTCGTAAACTTCTTTTACATAAAAAACAGATACAAAAGATGCAAAAAGCAGTAGAAAGAGGTGGATATACAATAGTTCCACTCCAACTTTACTTCAATGCTAAAAATATAGTAAAAGTTCAAATAGCAATAGCCAAGGGTAAAAAGCTACACGATAAAAGAAACGATTTAAAAGAAAAAGACCAAAAAAGAGATATAGCAAGAGCTATGAAAGAGTACTAATGAAAAGTTTGTTTTTAATTCTTTTTTTTATATCGAATTTATTTGCTGTTGATATCAAGATAAAAAATTCAACTATAGAAAATGGAAGAACTATATTTATAGAATTTAAAAAAGAAAAAGGTGTTAAATATAAAAATATTGAATTTTTAAAACACTCTTATCCAATATATGAAAATCCTGTAGATAAAAGTAAGTTGTATGCTTTAGTGCCTGTTAGTTACTATACTAAGCCAGATATAAAAGAGTTAAAAGTAGTATATGATGTTGCTAAAAAGACAAATACAGCTTTTTTTATGATAGAGATAAAAGATGCTCATTATAAAAAAGAGAGTATAAAAGTAAGTGCAAAAAAAGTAAATCCAACAAGTAAAAAAGTTCAAAAAAGAATATCAAAAGAGTATGCAAATGCTATGAAGATTTATAATACCTTTTCAAAACACAACTATATAACTTCAAAATTTATAATACCACTAAACACTAAGATAACAAGTGAGTTTGGAAAGGCTAGAGTTTACAATGGAACTTTAAAAGGTTATCATAGTGGTGTAGATTTTAGGGCTAAAAAACCAACTCCAATTAAGTGTGCAAATGATGGAAAAGTTGTTTTAGCAAAAGATAGATTTTATGCAGGTAATTCTGTTATTATAGACCATGGACATGGTGTATATAGTTGTTATTATCATCTTAGTAAGTTTAAAGTAAAAAAAGGTAATATAGTAAAAAAAGGTCAGATTATAGGGCTTAGTGGAAGTACAGGTCGTATAACTGGACCCCATCTTCATTTTGCTATAAGAGTTGAGGGTACTCAGGTTGACCCTTTAGAGTTTATAAAAACGATAAATAAAAATATATTTAATGGAGATGATAGATGACAATGATACAGATACTGTTACTAGGTGCTTCAGCTTACTTTGCTTTTAAAATTTATGAGCATATACAAACTTTACAAGATCCAATAGGTGAAGATAAAAAAGAAGCTACTAAAAAAGTTTATGAACAAAAAAGTGTAAAAAGTGTAGAAGCCTTTTCACCTTTTAGTGCAGAAGAATTGATAGAAAAAGCAGATAATGCTTTTGAAAATAAAGATTATAAAAAAGCATTGGCATTCTTACAAGAAGCAGATGCTAAAGATGAAAATAATCCCGAAACTTTATATAAGATAGGTTATATATTTCAAGAGCAAAAAGATTATGATAGAGCTATAACTTACTATAAAAAAGCATTAGAATTTGATAAAAAAAATGAGTATATTCACAACTCTTTAGCAAGTATATATCGTAATAATAAAGAGTATGTATCAGCACAGATGCATATAAGACATTCTCTAGCTATAAATGATAAAAATCCAGTAACTTACTTTAACTATGCAAATCTTTTAGTAGATATGGATTCTAAAGATGAAGCGATAGAGATGTATAAAAAAGCATTAGAATTAGATCCAGATTTAACACAAGCAAAAGAGGAGATAGATAAACTAAATGAAGCTAAATAAGATATATGATTTATTGGATGAA
>JAMOQV010000273.1 GCA_027068615.1 Helicobacteraceae bacterium
AACTCTCTACATAACCACTCATACATATATAAACACCATTTTTCTCACAAGCTTTTGCAAAACCAACAGCCATACCAAAGTTTAATGTAGCTTCAACTTTATCTATCTCAAATGGTTTCATAGCACCAGTTAAGACAATCTTTCTATCATCAAATATTTCATTTAAAAATTCTGCTGTTTTATCTATAGTATCTGTACCGTGAACTATCACAAAAGTATCATCTTTTGATTCCATAATGATAGATGCTAACATCTTTCTATCGTTAACATCCATCTCTAAAGAATCTTTAAAAATCACACCAGCCATATCATAAGGTGCATCTATATGTTGTAAAATACTCTCAACAGCTTGAGAATCATAAGGAACTTCTAATTCCCCATTTACTTTATTATATCTTTTATTAAAAGTTCCACCACTATTTAAAATCAACATTATAAACATCCTTTAAATTTGAAATAATCTTAGTTGCTTTAGAGTTTTTAACACTACAAGTTTCATCAAAAAGATATGTCTCTTTTAAACCAGCATTTAAACCAGCCTCTATATCGCTTTCTTTATCTCCAACTATTATAGAGTTTGGCATATCTAAATTAAACTCTTTTTGTAAACTCTCTAACATACCTGCACTTGGTTTTCTACAAGAACACTCCCCTGTAATATTTGGATGATGTGGACAAAACTCAACTTTTTGAATCTCTATACCATTTTTGACAAACTCTTTTACCATCCAAGAGGTTAAAGTATTGAAATCATCTTCAGTATAATACTTTCGTGCAATTCCAGATTGATTTGTAACAACAAATATTTTATAACCTTTATCTTGAAAATGTCTGCAAAGCTCAAAGATGCCATCAATAAACTCAAAATCTTCTATCTTATAAAGATAGTCTTTTTCAACATTTATAACACCATCTCTATCTAAAAATAAAGCTTTTTGCATTTTTTATCTTACACCATCAGCAAATAATTCTTTTTCAATAATATCACATAATATATGACCTATCAGTATATGTGATTCTTGTATGCGAGGAGTAGAGTTAGATGGTACAATTATAGAAATATCAGCTAGTTTTGCCATCTCGCCACCATCTTTACCAACAAGTGCAACAGTTGTTATATTTTTCTCTTTTGCAGATTTAAAAGCATTTACAATATTTGCAGAGTTACCTGAAGTTGATATACCAATAAACAAATCTCCATCTTGTCCCATACCCTCTAACTGACGAGAGAAAACTTTATCATAACCATAGTCATTTCCTATCGCTGTAAGGTTTGATGTATCTGTTGTTAATGCAAGTGATGGGATTGAAGCTCTATCAAAACCATAACGACCTACAAGCTCAGCTGCAATATGTTGAGCATCTGCGGCACTTCCACCATTTCCAGCTAAGATAGTTTTTTTTTCATTTTTATATAATTCTACACATTTTTTTGAAAGTGTCTCTATCTGCTGTAATAACTCTTCATTTTCATATATAGCTTGTTTAGTTTCATAAGATTTTTTAATCTCATCTTTTATGTAATTTATCATAAATCTATAATCCTTAAATCATATGTAAGATAATAGCATATAAAGATTACAACTCTAATTAAGACACCAATTTATCTCTTTTTTATTGTGTAATTTTAGATAATTATTTGTAGATGAAAAGGGTTTTGAGCCAAAAAAACCACGATAAGAAGAAAGGGGTGATGGATGTGGAGCTTTAAGTACAAGATGCTTAGAAGTATCTATAAGTTTTTCTTTCATCTGAGCAGGTCTTCCCCACAATATAAACACAACATTTTGCAAATTATCACTTATAGCCTTTATAGTAGCATCTGTGAAATTCTCCCATCCCATCCCTTTATGTGAAGCTGGAGAATAAGCTCTAACAGTTAAAACTGCATTGATTAAAAACACCCCTTGCTTTGCCCAACTTAGTAAATTACCAGAAGTTGGAAAAGGACACCCTATATCATCAGATAATTCTTTAAATATATTTACCAAAGATGGTGGAAATTTTGTACCATCTTCAACAGAAAAAGCAAGACCATGAGCTTGATTATCTCCATGATATGGATCTTGCCCTATTATAACAACTTTTACATCATCAAATTTTGTAGTATTGTAGGCTGTAAAGATATTTTTATTTTTAGGAAAAACTTTATATTGTTTTTGTTCTTCTACAAGAAATGCTTTAAGATTTGAAAAATATTCATAAGAAAATTCAGATTTTAAAACATTCTTCCAACTTTCATCTATCTTAGGGTTTACTTTTGTATTCATTATATAACCTTTATAAAAAAGGAATCATAGCATATT